>JBEGWB010000108.1:0-20189 GCA_041178065.1 Pseudomonadota bacterium
GCGTGACCTCTCCCATGACGCGGACGGCGTACTCGCGCTCGATTTCGGTTGATGGATGCATAAGACGGTTTGCAAGTTCACCATCGGTGGTGAACAGCAACAGGCCCGTGGTGTTGATGTCAAGACGGCCAACAGAAACCCAGCGGGCATGGGGCAAGTGTGGAAGGTTATCGAATACGGTGGGACGGCCTTCCGGATCGTTGCGGGTACAGATCTCACCCAGCGGTTTGTTGTACAGCAATACCGGATGGCCTTCGGCTTCCTTCTGCTGTGTCGCCACTTTCTTGCCATCGACGACAATCTTGTCGGATGGCGTGACGCGATCACCCAGCTTTGCGTCCGCGCCATTGATCTGCACGCGCCCCGCCGCAATCCACTCCTCCAGTTCGCGCCGCGATCCGAAGCCAGCGCGAGCTAGCACTTTTTGAAGCTTTTCGTCGGGCACACGCGCGTCTGGCTTGCCACGACGCTCCTTTTTCTCCGCAGTAGTCACTCGACCATCGGGCTTGCCACCGCGCACTGTCGGCTCTGTCGTGGCCGCGCGCGTGCCTGGCTTGCCACCACGCACTTTTTTCTCTGGCGTGGTAACTCGATTATCTGGCTTTTTGAAACGTTCTTTCTTCTGTGGGGTGGCCGCTCGCAAGCCTGGTTTACTGCTACGTTCTTTCTTGTCTGCCATTCTGATTTCTCACGAAATGAAAGGAATGGCGGCAACACCGTTGCCGCGCTCCCCGCAGAGGCGGGGATCCGGTAAAAAGGATCTAGGCCGGAGTGTCTTCGCCGGATTCGGGTTCAAGCTCGGGTTCCTGCTTGAGGCCAAGCTTGCTATCGACCTCGTCGAGAATTTCACTGATCGGGCGCGTGCCGATCTCCGCGGCCTGCTTTTCTTCTTCATCCTGTACCAGTTCTTCAGTGGTCTCACCAAAGACCGGGAACTCGATGATGCGGCCCACTGGTTTGTCGTCGTCGAGAGACAGGCCGCGATTGATCTCTTCGAGGTCGCGGATTTCAGCAAGCGGGGGTAACTGCTCCAGGCTTTCGAGATTGAAATAGTCGAGGAACTGTTTCGTTGTCGCGTACATCGCTGGACGACCGGGCACATCGCGATGACCCACTACGCGCACCCACTCGTGCTCAAGCAGGGTTTGTACGATCTGCGTGCTGACAGCCACCCCGCGAATTTTTTCAATATCGCCACGCGTGATCGGCTGGCGATAGGCAATGATCGACAAGGTCTCCATCAGAGCGCGTGAATATTTCTGCGGCTTCTCTTCCCACAGGCGGCTGACCCATTCGCTGAGCTCCTGGCGCACCTGCAGACGATATCCCGATGCGACTTTTTTAAGTTCGTAGCCGCGTTCCGCGCAATCGTCGCTGATGGACGTGAGTACGGCCTCAAGCGCCTCGCGCTCGGGGCGTTCATGTTCCATGAACAGCTCTTCCAGTCGCTCGATCGGCAGCGGCTTCCCGGCGGCAAGCAGCACGCCTTCAAGGATTTTTTTCAGTTGTGGTGACTCGATCATGAGGTACGGGCCTTGATGTGAATGGGTGCAAAAGGTTCACTTTGCGCAAGGTCTACAAGCGATTCCTTGATAAGTTCCATGATCGCCAGGAAGGTGACGACGACACCGAGCTTGCCCTCGTCTTTCATCAAAAGGGAGATCATAGGCGTGAAATGTTCGCCGGATATGCGCAGCAGAATTTGTGACATGCGCTCACGCGTCGACAGGCTCTGGCGCTGGATATGATGACTCTCGTTAAGATCAGCGCGCCGCAACACTTCGGCGAATGCCACCAGGATTTCCTGCAGGTCGATTTCCGGACGCGGCATGTTGCGCTCCAGGTCTGGTGTTTGCGCATTGGCCTGGAAGATATCGCGGTACATCCGGGGCATTTCGTCTACGCGCTCGGCCACCTCGCGGTAACGTTCGTACTCCTGCAGGCGCCGTATCAGTTGCGCGCGTGGATCCTCCTCGTCTTCATCGTCTTCCGTCGAGCGTGGCAGCAGCATGCGCGACTTGATCTCGGCCAGCATCGCCGCCATCACGAGGTATTCGGCGGCGAGTTCAAATTGCGAGGCTTCCATCAACTCTACGTATGCGATGTACTGGTCGGTGATCTCAGCCACGTTGATTTCGAGAATATCCATGTTCTGCCGCTTGATGAGGTACAGCAGCAGATCAAGGGGGCCCTCAAAGGCTTCCAGGAACACTTCGAGCGCCGCGGGAGGGATGTAGAGATCCTTCGGCAGGTCCGTCATCGCCTTGCCGGCGACGAATGCGAATGGCAACTCTTCCTGGCGACCAGCACCTTCCTGACGCGCTTTCGCCAGCAAGCTGACGCGCTCGCCATGGGTGTCGTCGATGTCTGTCGTGATTTCGCTCATGCCATGCTGCTCTTAAATGCTGCGAACGCCGCGAGTGCTGCAAAAAATATCCGCGTGAATTCGGAAATCAACGATAGTTGAGGCCGAGTGCCTGTCTTACATCGTGCAAAGTGTCACGCGCAGTGTCACGCGCCTTTTCTGCACCTTCGCTCATGATGGACTTCACCATGTCGGGATTGCTTTCATACTGTTTGGCCCTGTCGATGATCGGCGCCAGCTCGGTGGCTACGGCATCGATGACGGGCTTCTTGCACTCGAGGCAGCCAATGCCTGCGCTGCGGCAACCCGCCTGCACCCATTCCTGCACGGGCTTGTCCGAATATATCAGGTGGAACTGCCATACTGGACACTTCTCAGGGTCACCCGGATCGGTCCTGCGCACGCGCGCGGGGTCGGTGGGCATTACCTTGATCTTGCGGTTGATCTCATCGCGGTCGTCACGCAACGTGATTACATTATCGTAGGACTTGGACATCTTGCGACCGTCGAGTCCCGGCATTTTTGCCGTTGCGGTCAACAGTGCCTGGGGCTCCGGCAGGATGATCTTGCCCCCGCCTTCAAGATAGCCGAACAGACGCTCGCGGTCGCCGAGTGTGATGTTCTGCTGATCGCGCAACAGAGCCTGCGCGCGTTCAAGAGATTCCTGATCCCCCTCCTCCTGGTACTTGCGGCGCAACTCTTCATATAGCTTGCCGAACTTTTTACCCATGCGCTTGATCGCCGCCTGGATTGCTTCCTCGAAGTCGGGCTCGCGCCCGTACAGATGGTTAAAGCGGCGCGCAACTTCACGCGTGAGTTCTACATGGGCGACCTGGTCGGCGCCGACCGGCACCTGGCCAGCGCGATAAATCAGGATATCGGCACTCTGCAACAGCGGGTAGCCGAGAAAGCCATAGGTGGCGAGGTCGCGTTCCTTAAGGTTTTCCTGCATGTCCTTGTAACTCGGCACACGTTCGAGCCAGCCGAGCGGCGTCATCATCGACAGCAACAGATGGAGCTCGGCATGTTCGGGAACGCGCGACTGGATGAACAAGGTTGCCGCGCTTGGCGACACGCCAGCGGCTAGCCAGTCGACCACCATGTCCCAGACGCTTTCTTCGATGACTTGCGGATTTTCGTAGTGGGTCGTCAAGGCGTGCCAGTCGGCAACGAAAAAGAAGCACTCGTACTCGTGTTGCAGCCTGACCCAGTTGTGTATGACGCCGTGCAGATGTCCGAGATGCAAGCGCCCAGTGGGACGCATTCCTGACAACACGCGTCTTTGCGAATCGATCGAACTCAAGCCTTGCTCCCGCGCTGTTTTTTTGTGGCTCCGGCGAGCTCACGCAAGGCGGCAGGCCGGATCTGGATGGGCCGGGATTATAGCGGCAATACGCTCCGGGATGGGACAGGAATAACGGCCGCAAGGGGCCGGTTTCACAGGAACGGTGCGGGGTCGCCCTTGCCTTGGCGCATCACTTGTGGTGTGCCCTCTTCCAGGTCCACGACGGTAGTGGCTTCGCGACCGCAGAACCCGGAATCGATGATGACATCGACGTGATGCCCAAGCTTTTCAGCAATGTCATCCATGTCAAAAAGCGGCTCGGTTTCACCGGGCATAATCAGACTGCTGCTGAGAATCGGTTCGCCGAGCTCAGCCAGCAAGGCTGCGACTACCGCATGATCGGGAACGCGAATGCCGATGGTTTTGCGCTTTGGGTGCTGCAATAGCCGCGGCACTTCAGAGGTGGCTTTCAGGATGAAGGTGTACGGCGCCGGCGTATGGGCCCGAAGCAAGCGATACGAGGCATTGTCGACTCGCGCATAAGTGGCGATCTCGGACAGGTCACGACACACCAGTGTGAAGTTGTGCTTGCTGTCCACCTGACGGATACGCACGATTGACTGCATGGCATCCCTGTTCCCCACGGCGCAGCCGAGTGCATAGGCCGAATCCGTCGGATAAATGATGATCCCGCCGTCGCGAATGCAATCCACCACCTGGCGGATCAGACGCAGTTGTGGATTGACCGGATGAATGGCGAGTACGCGTGCCATGCGCAGGAATTCCCGAACCTGAAAGGTCGCCAGAGTACCACATCATGCAATTGCGCTGCCGTGCGCTGCACGCCTGATTGCAAGACCTTTCAGGGCAAATCGCTTACCATGGACCAAACTTTCCTGCCGTGTTTCCCATGAAGCAATTCCTTGAATACATACCCCTGATCTTTTTTCTCATTGTCGCCAAGATGGACGAGCGCGCGATCATGCTCGGTGGTGCAGAGTTCACCGTCGGCGGAATCTATAGCGCGACCACGGTGCTCATCGCTCTGACGCTCATCTGCTACGGGGTGCAATATCTACTCGAGGGAAAACTGTCGACGCTGCAGTGGATTGTCGTGGTTGCGGTTGTCGTGTTCGGGAGCTCGACGCTGTTGATGCGCTCGGAGGCCATTCTTAAGTGGAAGGCCCCAGTGGTGAACTGGATCATTGCCGGCATTTTTCTTGGCAGCCAGTTCATTACGCAGAAAAACATGGCCAGGGCGATGTTTGGCCACATGGTGACAATGCCAGAGCAGCGCTGGACCCGGCTGAACCTGGCCTGGGTTGCGGTGTTCTTTATCGTTGGCACAAGCAACCTGATCGTGGCCTTCCTGTTCCAGGAATACATCAACTGGATAGACTTCAAGGTCTTCGGCAGCATGGCGATACTGCTAGTCGCTACTGTTGCGCAGATGTTCTACATCTACCCGTACCTGAATCCTGACGAACCCGAGACGCCCGCGCCGAAGGATTAACTGCCCGGCGGGCTTGAACCCTTACTGCACCAGCGCAGGCCTGAGATTGGCGAACTTCTCGTCAAGGATGCGATTCCATTCGACGACGCGTTCACGCCTGCGTTCGAGCAGCCCTGCCGCATCGCCAATGATCGTGATCGAGTTGATAACGTCGCCGATGCGTATCTGCCGGATCACTTCACGCCCGCTTTGAATCAGTCCGAATACGGTATGCGCTCCGTTCAAGTGCGGGACAGCGAGGTGTGTGATGAAAAACTGACTGCCGTTCGTGGCCGGGCCCGCGTTGGCCATGGCCAGGATGCCTTCCTGGTTCAGCCGCATCGCAATCTCATCCTCGAATTCATAACCAGGACCGCCGCTGCCGTCGGCAGCCGGATCACCGCCTTGGGCCATGAAATCGGGTTCCACGCGGTGAAAAGTAAGTCCGTCGTAGAAGCCACGAGTCGCGAGGTTAACGAAGTTGGCTACCGTCAACGGGGCCACCTGTTTGTACAACACGAATTCCATCGTGCCGCGGCTGGTCTCGATGACGGCATACAGCTCGTCAGGATTGCGCTGCTGGGCTTGCGCAACCGACGAGGCGAGTAGCAGGAGTAAGAGGAGGAATTTTTTCATCGATGGTACTCGGCAGAATGGCGAAACTATAAAGGATGCCCGGCAGCGCGTTCAAAGTGGCGCATCAACGCGGTGACCAGCGGCTTCATGAAATAGGTTTTGTCAGGCATGACAGCTACATGCAACCCGGCCTCCTCCAGTTGCTGCGCAACCACGGGGCCTACCGCCGCCAGCAGGGTGCGGTGCAGGCCGCGCTGCAATGTCTGCTCGAGCCCCTGCTTCTTCGCGACCTCCTGCAGCCGCTTGAACTGTGGTTGCGATGTAAATGTCACCGCATCGATATTCCCCGCCTCGAGCGCCTGGATGAACTGGACGACTTTTTCTTCGTCTTGCTCGCTGGCATAGATATAGGGGGCGACGCTATCTACGCGCGCCCCGCTCATCTGCAGGAACTCAACGAGCCGCAGGTTCGGCTCCTCCCCGTACAACTGCACGGCGACACGCTTGCCGCGCAGGTCTGCTGCTGCGAGGCTGGCAATTACCCCTTCAGTCGTCGGTTGCTGCGCGGGGATCTCAGCTTGCAAACCCAAAGCTCTAAGAACTCGTTCAGGCTTGGGTCCGCGGCAGAGCTTCTTCGTCTGGCCCAGCGCCGTCACCAGGTGCTCACGCAGCCCCTGACGCTCTGCCAACTCGAGCAGGCGCTTCAGGCCCTCCCCTGTCAGCAGGATAAACAGGTCGGGCGGGGCTTTTATGAAGCGCTCTATCCAGGCGAGCACGGGACCGGGGTCCGGCGCATCGAGGATAGAGACGAGCGGTATCTCGAGGACCTGCGCACCACGTTTTGTCAGCAGGTCCACCAGTAATCCCAGCTGGCGTGTCTCTGGCACCGCCACAACCTTACCGGACAAGGCGCTGGAATCAGTCATGCCAGCGCTCCATTGGCCCTGGCGCGGCGATTGCAGCCATTTTGGTAACACTTTTCATACATAATTCGACATTTTTTATACTCCTGGGTCCGCCTTTCGGACCTAGCCCTATGTCCTTAATATCAATGCCATTCTATTGGCTTCTGAGGCACTTTAGTATCCGAACCGAACCGTTCTAAGTTACATTTTTTCGCCTCAATCGTAACTATCTGGCAAGAAATAAGACTTTTTCTGACATAGTGTTACCAAACTCGGTAACGCTGTGTTACCATGCGCCCCGCAGCCTTACCAAGACTGTGAACAAAAACTTTATTCATCTTAATTCTTACAAGGAGCAAGAAGATGAGCGTTAAATTCAATAACATTGAAGTAGCTGAAATCGTGGACGAAGTAGCAGTAACGGCAATGAGCCTGGCCATCGTGCTGGCGGTTCCGTTGTTCATGCTGACATCCCTCTGAACTGCGGTACCTGTTGTACGGTAAGTAACGGAAGTCCTCGAGTTACCCCTCTACTTCGGCTTTCACTTATTGCCGGTAACCGACCTAGCTGCAGCTTGCGCACCCAAAGTGCCAGGCTGCCGCAAAGTTGGCCCATTCACACCAGGGTGGCTGATTTTCCAGCGCATCTCCTCCCTTCCTGCGTCTCACTTTCCTTTTTGCAGCAACCTGTCGACAAAATTGCATGGCCGATGACGGCTGTCCAACTGCTGCGAAATGATTCCATTCCATGCCGTACGGCATGCGCCGGTTGAACCCGGCACGCAGAACACTGCTGTGCTATTGCTCAAGCCAGCAAAAGCCCGTGACTGGATCGTAGAGGTCCCAACTTCATGGAATGACAGCTGCCGGAACAGCTCGCCAAAGCCATCGATGGATGAGTCGAACAAGGGCGTGATGGCCACGACCGTATTGTCGCGCTTGGTGAAGCCGGTCCCGCCGGTAAGGACCACGACATGAATATCGTCGTCGGCAATCAGCGCCGCCACGAGCGCTCGCAACTGGTACACATCATCTTTGCAGATATGCTTCGCATGGCAGACATGTCCCGCGCCCTGCAGCGCATCGCGCAAAAACTGACCGGAAGTATCCGTTTCCTCGTTACGCGTATCCGATACTGTCACGACTGCGATACGCAGAGGTATGAAGTCCTGCTGGGGTTTGTTGCCCGCCATAGTCTTAGCCTCGAACCGTGAATAGTCCAAACGATATGAAGTTCATGGAAACTGCTTATTAAGAAAAGCGCCAGCCACGGGACGTCGAGCAGCAATCAGCCGCCGGTGGTGTTCATGAAGCGTACGATCTGCGGCGCGTCCTTGTCATAGAAGTAATGGCGCTGCGGCTTCAGGTCCATGGCTTCGCGGATTTTTTGCTGGAGCAGCACATCATCAGCCGGATGCTCGCGCAGTATGTTGCGCAAATCCATTGAATGCTCGTTACCAAGGCACAACAACAAGCGGCCTTCCACCGTTACGCGCACACGGTTACAGGTGTCGCAGAAGTTATGGGATACCGGCGAAATGAAACCTACTTTGGTACCACTTTCCGCGATGCGGTAATACCGCGATGGCCCGGCGGTTTTCATGACAACTGGCGTCAGCGAGTAGTGGCCTTCGATAATCTTGCGGACGTCTTCGTTGCTACAAGTCGTCTGGAGACGATCATGATCCGACACATCGCCCAGCGGCATCTCCTCGATGTACGCGATATTGATCCCCAGCTTCATCGCGTACTCGAGCAAATCCAGTACTTCATGATCATTACGTCCCTTCAGGATGACGGCATTCAGCCGTAGCCCCTTGAACCCTTCAGAGACCGCGGCTTCAATGCCGCGCCGTACCTGGTGTAAATCACCAGTACGCGTCATCGCGCGAAAGGTATCTGCATTCAGTGAATCAAGGCTGATATTAATGCGCGTGACACCCGCCTTCTTCAAGGGAGCAGCGAGCGCTTCCAGTTGCGATCCGTTTGTCGTGATCAACAACTCGTCGAGCCCCGGCAACACACCAATGTTTTCGACCAGTGACATGACATTGCTGCGGATCAGCGGCTCTCCACCCGTAAGGCGAATCCTGGTTACGCCCAGTTTCACAAAGGCCGCGGCTATGCGGTAAATCTCTTCCAGCGACAGGACTTCATTACGCGGCAAAAAAGTCATCTTTTCAGACATGCAATATACGCAACGAAAATCGCAACGATCGGTTACCGACAGCCGCACATAATCGATGTGGCGTCCGAATTTATCGATCAATTTGGCGTTGGTTGCTGACATCGTATTGCCGTGTAGAACGGCCTCACACTCGCGGGAGACAGGTGCCGATAATATCGTATTAGCCAGCCAGTTGACACGAACGACAGCTGGCTGGGAACGGTGGAAATCAGGTGCTTTTGCTTGAATTCGGACGATCGTCCCCCAGCAAGTTATCCATACGGGCAAACAGATCAGCGTCAACCGCGCCCTTCGGCGCTTGCTCGGCACTGGCAGCCTGTGCAACTGCAGCACTCGTAACCGTGGAAGGAAATACTGCCGCAGCATCGGACATCTGGAGTTCCACCACTTCCATTTCCGCGATGCCCGCTTCGGTGTGTCTGTTGCCACCATTGTTCTGGCGGCCTGCATCAGCAAACCAGACAGGCTCGGCGCGCTCGAGTACGGTGCTGGAAACGGAACGGCGCAAGGGTAAATCGGCTGCAATTTTCAAGCTCGTAACGACCGCTACGAGCACTGCAGCAAACAGCGCGAAGACGCCCCCGGTCCACAACAGATTGGCGCCTAAAAAGAACGAACCTTGCGCTGTCTTCTGTGCCTGCGCCTGCTGCAAGGTGGCATTGAGCTGCTGGGCAAGGGCTTCCGCCGTCTCGCGGCGCGCACGCATCAGTTCCACTTCACTTTCCAGCTCCGCCGCGACCAGGGTGCGCGATACCGTTTGCCGATCGGCAGTAACAGCCTCACGTACAGGTGATGTTGCTGGAAATACGGACCGTTCGGTTGGCGCCAAGGCAGCTGCTTCTTGCTGCATAGACTCTTGCGGCTGCACAGTCGATGCCGGCGGTGGCGGCAGCTGCGTCTGCGCCGCTGTGGTCTCGATCTGCAGCGTTACCGCAGACGCGACCTCTGTGTCTGCAGGTTCCGGTGCTGCGGGCGCTGGAGTGCTGAGACCTGCCGCAGCCTCGCCGGCAGTGTCGATCTGCAAAGGTTGCGCTTCGTCGGACGAGACCATGACAAGTCCGTCGGCATCGGCATCGATTCGCGGGGCCTCAATGCCGGGCGGAAGTTCGTCTTTTACCTCGAGGGACAGATCCTCGTCCGAGGCCTCATCGGAAAATAGTGGGATGGGTTCGCCGTGTAGCGTGGGGTCAAAGCTTTGCGTCCCTTGATCCCAGCGCCTGTCGAATTCCGCGTCGGCCGTCAGTGGATCGATGCGAGCGAGATCATCGGCCGCGGGTACCTGCAGCACTGCGTTCGCTTTCAAGAGTGAAATATTGCCATTGATGAAGGAATTGCGATTCAGGTCGTGCAGGCTCACCAGCATCTGATAAAGGCTCACACCTGCTCCGGCAGGCGTAAATTGGCGCGCAATATTCCACAGACTGTCGCCGGCGCGTACCTCGTAGTTGCGCCGCGTCGTATCAAGCGCAGGCGCGGGTATCGGCGGCGCCAGTGTCTCAACCTCGATCGCCACTTGTGTCCTGACATCGGGCCGGGGAGCCGCCGCATCGGATGAGTCGTTGGATTCCGGCACCGCGTCGACTGTATCCGGATCTGCCTCGGCGACACCTGGTCGAATCGCAGGCGGGCTGGCATCTCGAGGCACGCTGCGCGCCGCGCCTGGTTCAGGCGAAGCCGCCGCAAACGACGGTAGTGGTTCCGCCCCCGATTGAGCGAGCGTCGGCGGTTCTGCCGCTGGCTCCGGGCCAACCACCAACGGCAGCTCCTGATTGACCGGCTGGCGCGCAGGAGAGTCGGCGCCCGGTGCGTCGATCACAGTGGGGGCCGGCACAATGGCAACTTCGCCTGCAGGCGCAACGACCGCAGTTGCCATTACGCGTGCGCCAGGGGGATCAAACAACAATACATACTCATGTCGCAGCGACCCGCCCGGCCAGCGCACGACGAGAAGCAACTCGAGGAAGGGTTCGTTGAGTGGATCGCGGCTACTGATCAGTACGCGGACGTCGCCGTCGAGATCGGGCCCAACGAGGTTGAAGCGCAACTCATCCAGTACCGGCAGTCGGGTGAGATTGAACACTTCGTACTCTGCGCGCGAGGCCGCGCTAATCTGCACGCGCTCAAGATCGATGTCCTCCCACTGCAATACATCAATCTCAATTTCGACAGGATCGCCCAGGCGCGACAGGATCAGTTCGTCGCCAAGGGACACGGCGAAGGCCCGCGAGACCAACAGCACTGCAAGGACTTGCAGCCACAGGCATCTGCTGAAAACCTTGCGACGGCGGGCCCCGGCGCTCATAACATCAACTCGGGCCGTCCCGGGCTCGGCGCACCTGCAAGCCAGGCGGCGCCTTCGGCATAGAGCTTGTCGACCTCAGGTCCCTTCAGGCCGGGTAAACCACCCTTCGCAACCTTGTAGCCAATTTTAGTCTGCAAGTAGGCGAGATGCCGGTAGCCTTCCGGAAACTGCCGCAGCAACTGCGGATCGAGCTGCAGCTTAGCCTCGAGATCGACCGCGTCCATGCGATCCTTTTCGTAGATCGGCTGGCGGCGCACCATGCCCCAGCGACCTGCGCGCTTTTCGTGGAAGTCGTAGAAACGTCCACTGCACACAACATCGACGAGTACGCCATCAACCTGAGCGCGCTGGCTTATAGTCATGCGGGTTTGCGTTATGGAGCGAGTGCCGACGACGTCGCAGGTGAAGCCGCCGTGAAAATGAATGATGCTGACCCCGTTTTCAAAACCCTTGCGACGGGCGGCGATGAAGTCGGCGCAGGGCGCCTGGAACCACGTGGCACACATGAATCCGTCGTCGTGCCAGCATTCGGCGAAGCGCTGCCAGCTACCCGAATCGCTGAACAGTGCCCAGTTGTCGACCAGTTCCTGCAGCTCTCGTTTGTCGTCCGCCACGTGCGCTCCGGGTAGGCTGGTAAACGACTGGATTATACATGGTCTGCAAGCAGCGACACAGCGCCCGCGGCCGCAGAATTTCCTTGCCGGCAAAACACTTGTAGGCGTCTGCGCGGACAGGGAAAATGCCGGCCTTCACTTTCTATTCACCGTTGTTGGAGTACTTGCTGAATGATCATCGACTGCCATGGCCACTACACTACCGCGCCCGATGCACTGGGTGTTTATCGCGATGCGCAAAAGGCCGCGCTTAAGAAGGACGCCAAACATATCGGCGAGAAAGGCAGCATCGACATCACCGATGACCAGATCCGCGAAACCATCGAAAAAGGCCAGCTCAAACTGCAGCGTGAGCGCGGCACTGACGTCACGATCTTCTCACCGCGCGCGAGCTGGATGGAACACCATGTCGGCAACGCGTACACGAGCCAGTACTGGACCGAGCACACCAACGATCTGATCTATCGCGTCACGCAGCTGTATCCGAAAAATTTCATTGGCGGATGCGCGCTGCCGCAATCGCCTGGCACTGACCTAAAAACCAGCATCGCAGAACTCGAACGTTGCGTAACGCAATTGAACTTCGTGGGCTGCAATCTCAACCTCGATCCTTCAGGTGGCCATTTCAATTCGCCGCCGCTCGGCGATCGTTACTGGTACCCGATCTACGAGAAAATGGTTGAACTCGACGTGCCGGCGATGATCCACGTCAGCGGCTCGTGCAACCCCGCCTTCCATGCCACTGGATCCTACTACCTGAGCGCCGATACCACGGCCTTCATGCAGCTGATGCAATCCACCGTGTGCCAGGACTTCCCGACGATCAAGTTCATCATCCCGCATGGCGGCGGCGCGGTGCCCTACCATTGGGGACGTTTCCGCGGCCTCGCCGACATGATGAAGCTGCCGCCGCTCAGTGAGCTGGTAATGAACAACGTCTATTTCGACACCTGTGTCTATCACCAGAAAGGCATCGACCTGCTGGTAGACGTGATCGACAACAAGAACATACTGTTTGCGTCGGAAATGATCGGTGCCGTACGCGGCATTGATCCGGAGACCGGCTTCTACTTCGACGACACGAAGCGCTACATCGACAACGCCCGCATCAGCCAGCAAGAAAAGGCCAACATCTTCGAGCACAACATTCGCCAGGTGTTCAGCCGCATCAAGATTTGAAAGGTCACGACTGACCTTGCCGTTACCGAAAGCCCGGGCAAGACCCGGGCTTTTTTTATGCAGGGCGCAGCCAGCTTTGCTAGCCCTTGATTCGAAACCAGCCGGCAATGCTATGGCGCGCGCGGCTGGTGGGCAGTACCTCATGCAGAAAGCGCTCGCTGAGAAAAAGCACAAGACGGTTGTGTGCGGGCAGGATTGTCTCCAGGACTGCCTCGCCGTCCTCCGCGTATAGCAACAGCTCGCCTGCCTCCGCGTCGCACCAGCCCTCATTCAGATAAAACACTGTCGACAAGACACGGTTCCGGTTGCCGGCAAAGGCATCATGGTGTTTGCGGTAGAAGGCGCCGGGAGCATAACGCGAGTAGTGGCATTCATAGTCAAACAGGCCGAGGAACAGGCGGCGATTGAGCGCGCCGCGCAGCGCGTCCATGAGTTCGAGGTAGGCGCTGCTGGCAGCCGTCACGGCATCCAGCCAGTGGATGTCGTCCGAGCGGATGCGCGTGTCCAGTTGATGGTCCTGTAGGCGTCCCACACCGGCCGCTTTGAACCCCTGGGCTCCCGCGGCACACTCTTGCGCCAGCGCCGCGGCAAGGCTGGCCGGAAGCGCATCGTCGAGAATGCAGTACCCGCGCAGATCCAGTGCGTTTACGACACGATAGAGCACTTCTCCGGCGACAAACTTTTCCGCACCCATGACGAAAAAAGGGGCAGTCATGGACCGCCCCTTCGTTTGTAGCCGAGAGCTGTTTCAGTTCGTAGTGCCAATGCCCTTTTCATTCATCAATCCGGTCAACAGGGCCGCCATCTCCGGCAGTTCGCCTACGACGTTGAAATCGCCGAGCGACTGCGTATCAGCTTTGCCGGTCGCATAGTCCAGCGGAATCAGGCCGCGATTGTCTTTGGCCTGGAGGTCGGCGCCCAGGTCCCTGACGAGGAACTCGACAACGCCGAGCCAGTTCAGGCGCGCAGTCGTGTGCAGCGGTGTTTCTTCGAACAACCCACCTTTCTGATTCACATCAGCACCGGCATCAATCAGCACTTTCAGGCCCTGGATGACGGTCTGCTCGTTCTTGTTACGGTTGCGGCTTCCACCCTGCGAGGTCAGCGCGATCATCGGTGTAACGCCGTTGATGTTGCCGAGCGACATATCTGCACCGTGTGCAAGTAGTAGCTGCATCATCTCGATGTCGCAGCCATAGGCGGCGCGTTGCAGCGGCGTGGAACCCGTCGTCATCACCGGATTATCGCCCGCGCGGTCATAGGCGATGTTGCGCGGCGGCGGGGCCAGCTTCAGTGCGTAGTTCGGGTCTGCGCCACGCTCGAGCAACATGCGCGCTATTTCGAGGCCAGTGGTGTTCTCGACAGGGGGCAGGTCGCCACGATAACTCATAGGCAGAATATTCATATCGGCTGCCGTGTATAGCGGCGTCCGGCCCCAGTAATCCCACTGATTTACATCGGCCCCCTGTTCGATAAGGTATTTCGCGACATCAAAGCGCGAGTTCATCAGGGCCATGATCAGCGGCGATACATTGTCCGGATCAGGCTTATTGATGTCTGCGTTGGCAGCGAGCAAGCGCTTGACACACTCGAGGCAGTTTTCGCGCGCCGCATACAACAGCGCGGTAAAACCACCTGTAAACATTTCCTTTACGCGCGGCTCCGACGTGACGCGGCGTTCCCAGTTGCGGTCCACAGCGCGCTGATCCACGACTGCGCCATGCTTGACCAGCAAATCGATCATATCGGCATGGTGACGCGCGGCCGCCCACATCAGCGCCGTCTGCCCGCCCCAGGTTTCGGCGGCGTTGACGTTCGCATCGTGCTCGAGCAACAGCTCGGCCGCTTCGAGGTTTCCCGTACGGGAGACGGCCATCAGCGCAGTCTGTCCGTCGACGTTTGGCGATTCGACGTCGGCGCCGGCGTCGAGCAGGAGCTTGAGGATTTCGGTGTTTGCAACGGTGGCCGCTTCGCTCATCGGCGACGAGCCGTAATCGTTGCGCGTGCCCGGATTCGCTTCGGCCCGCAGCAAGCGCTGCACGAGTTCGGCATTGCCGTAATACGCTGCCCAGTGTAGCGCCGATGTTCCATCTAACGACACTGCGTTGACGTCGGCGCCGGCTGCAACTGCCTCAAGTGCGGCATCAAAGTTTTGCTGCTCGATAAGTTCCACCAGCGTTTGCGCCTGCGCCTGCGCTGCAAGCATCAGTCCTGCGGTCAATATCAGTCGCTTGATCATGGTTGTTTACACTTCCGACAACAGGCCAGTGCTGTCGCCAAAACGCTCCGTCGGGACTTCGGCGCGATCCAGCAAGGTCAGCATCAGGTTGGCGAGCGGCGTGTCCTGCGCATACTGCAGATGCTGGCCGCCTTTCAGCTTGCCATTGCCGCGGCCCATGACCAGCGAGGGAATGGGATCGTTGTTGTGCAGGTTGCTGTTCGCCATGCCGCTGCCGTACAGCAGTATCGAATGATCCAGCACCGATCCGTCACCATCCGGCATTTCCGAAAGCGTCTGCACGAACTTGGCAAAGCCGGACACGTACCACTGCTGTACGCGCGACAGGCGTTCCAGCTTGGCCGGATCGTTCTGATGGTGAGACAGCGGATGGAAGGCGTCTGCGATTCCGATATGGTTGAAGGTACGCATGCTGACTTCGCGATCGGTCATGAAGGTGATTACGCGCGTCAGGTCCGCCTGATAAGCGAGCGCCATCAGGCTGTACATGAGATCGAGATGTGCGGGGAAAGTGCCCGGCGTACCTACGGGCGCGTCGGGAATCGCGATGTGAGACAGGTCCTGCTCGGCGAGTTTCTGCATCTGCAGCTCAATATCGCGGACCGACTCGAGGTACTCGGACATGAGCACGCGATCCGATGCGCCGAGGCGGCGATCCAGGCTCGCGGCATCCTCCATGACGTAATCGAGCAGGCTTCCGGTTTCCGCACCGATCGCTGCGCGCTCCTGGTTCGTGTCGCCCTGGCCGAACAGGCGGTAATAGAGTTTGCGGGGGTTGCCCTCCATCGGCAGTGGCTGACTCGGCGTCTTGAACGCAATCGTCGACGCGAAACTGCCGGCTCCGCCTTCGACCGTGCCTACCTCCAGCGAGGGGAATGGCGTGTTGGTGCCAAGCACGCGCGCGGCCATCTGGTCGCAGCTGATGCCGTCTTCCGGATTTTCGGTGCCTTCAGGTGCCACGCAGCGCAGCCAGGTGCCAGCTTTGATGGCATGCGGATCCGAGCTCTCGCCCGGCTTATTGCGCAAACCACTGACGATCGTCATCTGCGAGCGTAGATCCTTCAGTGGGTCCAGGATCAGGCTCATGTCAAAATCGGTGCCGACTGCCTTCGGGCTCCAGTTGTCGGCCACTGCGCCGTGAGGAACGTAAACGAAACCCATACGCAACGGCGACGCCGCCGACTGTGCCTGTACTGCCGGAATCATTGCATCGAGGAAAGGTAGCGCAATCGCTGCACCAGCACCGCGAAGTACGTGTCTGCGTGAAAGGTGTTTCTTGGTGATGAACATGAGGTTCTCCTTCAGTCCGGCGCACGAATTTGGTTGTTTAAGCCCTGAGTACTGCGCTTTTTATTTACTACCCTTTTCTGCTTACCCTGTTCCGCTTACTGTCCTGCCACTTGCTGACTGCCGCCTGGCCCATCATCCGCTACTCCAGGAACGAAGTCGCTATTGGCCTGCACGAAGCGGAACTGCTCGGCTTTCACAATGCCCTGCACGAGATCGAAAAACGCGTATGAGTTTCTGCGGGCCGCGTTGACGATGTCGCGCACAGTCGGCATGTCCTGCGGCTCTACTTCCCGGCCGAGTGCATACAGCATCAGTTTTTCGGTCATGTTTTCAACGAACAGCTGCGGGCGCTCCATGATCGACTCGCGCAGTTCGTTGACACCGGCGATCGGGCTGCCGTCGGGCAAGGTTGCGGCGATGTCCACCGGCTGGCCGACGAAGCGATCGACCGTGCGTTCACGACCGACCGCATCGAAGCCCTCGAGCGCGAAGCCCATCGGATCGATGAAACCATGACAGCCACTACAGCTCGGATTACTGCGATGCACTTCGAGGCGTTCCTTGATCGTCATCGGACGTGCGCCGGGTTTGTTTTCCACGAGGGCTTCGACGTTCGGTGGCGGCAGCGGCGGCGGCGTGCCGAGAATGTAGTCCAGCACGTAGGCGCCGCGCAGCACCGGCGAGGTGCGATCGGGATACGACGAGACCATCAGGACCGCACCCTTGCCGAGCAGGCCATGGCGCTGAGCATCGCTGAGTTCGACCTTGCGATACTCATCGCCCTTGACGCTATTGATGCCGTAATGCAACGCGAGGCTTTCGTTGAGGTAGCTGTAGTTCGCGGTCAGCAAATCGGTGACCGGCTTGTTGTTGAGGAATACGTCCCCCGCGAGCAACTCGATTTCTTTCTTGAACATGTTGCGCACACGCGGATCGACATCGCGGAATAGCGCTGGATCGGGATCAATTTCGTCAAGCTTCGCAAGATTCAGCCATTGGTAAGCGAAATTTGACGCCAGAGTCTGCGCGCGCGGATCGCGCAGCATGCGTTCCACCTGTCCTGCGAGCACAGCCTCTTCGTGTAAGGTGCCAGCTGCGGCAAGATTGAGCAGCTGTTCATCCGGGATGCTACTCCACAGGAAGAACGACAGGCGCGATGCAAGCTCGAGGTCGGTCAATGGATAGACCGCCCCCGGTACGGCCTGCTCCGGCAATGTCTCTTCGCGGTAGAAAAATTTCGGACTCGCGACAATCGCGGTCAAGGCATGCCGCACACCCATTTCGAAACCTTCGGCCGTGCTGCTTTCCCGGTAGATTGCCATCAGGCGCTCGAGATCGGCATCGGTGGTGGTGCCGCGATACGCCAGCCGCGCTGTGCGCCCGATGATTTCACGTGCGCAGCTTTCCTCTTCGGACGCCGCCGAGGGATAGCAGGTAAATATCCTGTTGCGCGCCGGGGTATCGCTCAATCCGGCAGGATCGAAGGGACCCTGAACTTCGATCTGGTTCAAGCCGATCACGGCGGATGAACCCCCCGGCACCATCGGTGACAAGGTGCCCTCGAATTCGGCAAACGAGCGATGGATGAAGGTCACTGCCAGTTTGTGCGGACCCGCGGTCGCGCTGAACTTGATGTCCTTCAGCTTCGCATTCATTTCATCGACCGCAGGATCGCCGATCTGGTCGATCGCCTTGAGATTGTCGCCACCGCCGACTTCCATTTCGAAGAAGCGCTCGCCATCGAGTGTCGCAATGACCGTGTGCGAAAATTCCTGGTTCGTAACCCACAGCGCCGCTGCGAGATTGCCGATGTTCAGCACATAGGTGCCATCAGCCGGGAAGTAATGCTCGACCTGGATGCCGCCGCGGGTACCCAGCGGCAGACCGGCGATATGCGTGTTCTGGTTCGCGCTCGCGAAGTACGTTGCCCCACCCGCGCGCGGCGCTGGATTGCCGACCGCCTGCGAGACAACGACACGCGCCGCGGTCAATGACTGGTCGACGAAGGAGGGCGAGACGCGCAGCGCTTCGGCCACGTTATCGAAACCCTCGACAGAAGCGTCGGACGGCAGCAAGCTGCTGCCATCCACCTCTATGCCGAAGAGGTCGCGCACGGCATTCGCGTATTCCTTGCGGTTCAGGCGATGCAGGCCGACACGTCCCGCGTGCGTTTCCTGCTCGGCCGTGTGATCAAGATAGGCAGCAACCCAATCGACGAAACGGTCGGCCTCGGCATTGGCCGGACGCGGATGCCCGGCAGGAGGCATCATCCTGCCGTCGAGCTTCTTGATGACCTTCTCCCACACGCCTGGATTGTCCGCAATTTCGCTCGGCGTAATCAGATCGAATGCGAGGCTGCCAGCCCAGTCTTCGGCGTTATGGCATTCGACGCAGTTCTGGTCGAGAAAACGAAACTGCTCTTCGGCCTCGCCAAAGCGGTCGAACGAAGATGCGATTCGCAGGGCTTCCTCGGACGCGGCCGCGGACGCTTGCTGCGCCATGAGCATGGACGTGGCCAGCAGCGTCAGGGATCCAAGTTTAGGGACTTTCGTGAAGTTCATGTCGTACTCCGAAAAACGCCATTCGCACCAACTCTTTGCCACCACTGCCAAACTCGTGTTCAGGGCATCTGGCCTACGTGCCGCGCATCGCGCAGATGTCCATAGAAACTGCGGAATCCCTCGTCGAGGAACTCGGCGGAATCACCCCACTCCGGCATGATCCCGACCGTTGGATTGGCGATCACCACTTCGTCAGCACTGCGGCTCTGGCGCAGCAGGCTCACCATCTCGGCCATCAGATCCTTGTACATGGTCATCTGCGCATCGAAGCCCGCTTTATCGAGCAGCGGACCGCTCGCAGGCACGAGACGGACATCATCGGTAACAAGTTTTGCCAGCGTGTCGTATCCATCCATCAGTCCGCCCATCCAGCCGTTGCTGGCTTCGTCGACGGCGCTCCACGAATCGCTTCGAATGGCGGGACCGGTGAACAGCACCTTCTGGGCCGGGAACCACGCGTAAACATCGCCGTCGGTGTGGGCTTGCACGAGGTAGCGAAGCTCGATCGTAGCGCCGCGGAACGGAAGGCTCAGCGTGTCGTAAAAAATCCTGTTTGGCAGCGCGTCGCGCGCGACGGGAGTGTGCAGGATTTCGTCGCCACGACGGCGAATCGTCGAGCCCAGCCATTGCCTTGTATTGGCATGCGCAATGACGTCGACACCCCGCTGACGCATTATGGCGTTCAGGCCCGCGGACTCGGGATGCCAATGCGTGTTGACGAGCGCCTTGATGGTGTCGCTGCCGGCGGTCGCGCGCACAAAGGCGAGATATTCCCCGGCCAGTTCGGCGGGCACGCCTTCGACGAGAATCAGTCCGTCGGTATCGGCGGCGATCAGCGTATTACCGGTGGGACCCGTGACGAGCCAGAGATTGGCGGCCAGGCTTTCAGCGCTGAACGATGAATCAGCCGCGTGTGCAAGGCTGCCAGTCAGCAGCATCACAAGGGCGAACAGGCCGTGGATACAGAACTTCATGCGTTCCCCCAAATGGCTTCTTCGAGCTGTTTAATCAGTAGGTACAGTGGGGGAAAATATGCCCCCGGCTGGCTGCAGATTAGCACTTTCCGGAAGCCACCAGAAGCCTGATGACCGCCCGGTCAGCAGTGGCCTGATCCAGGTCAAGTACCGGTAAATGAAGTAAAAATCGTGCACGCCTTGCTACAGGGGACGCTTCAGTCCGACTCGAAAAACTGG
>JBEGWB010000109.1:0-3977 GCA_041178065.1 Pseudomonadota bacterium
TTCACCTTCGTGCTGCATGTCGAACAGCATCGGCGCGGCCGGCAGGTCGAAGTCCCAGAGGCCGTGATGCACGGTCTGGTAATGCCAGCGGTATTCGCCGGTGTTGACGTCGACAGCCACGAGCGATTCACCAAACAGGCCATCGCCGGGACGATTGAATCCGTTGTAGTCGGCCGCTGGCATCTCCACCGGCAGGTAGACGAGTCCGAGCTCGGCATCGGCGCTCATCTGCGCCCACACGCCGGTGTTGCCATTCTGTTCGGCCGCGCCGTCCTGCCAGCTGTCGTAGCCGAATTCGTTGGCGAGCGGAATGGTGTGGAAGATCCACAGGCGCTCGCCGGTGACCGCGTCGTAACCGCGCACGTAGCCGCGCACATCCCAGGTGGCATCGGCGGTACCGGCGGGGCGATGCGCGGCGCCGACAACGATCACGTTGCCAACGACGAGCGGCGTGGCGTTGAGGCCGATGTTGCCGCCGTCTGCCGGCACTTCCTGGTCGAAATTCTGTTTCAGGTCGACGACACCCTGGTTGCCGAAGGAGGGAACTGGAATGCCCGTCTTCGCATCGAGCGCGACCATGCGATACCCGGGGGTGACATAGATGATGCGTTGGTCGCTGCCGTCGGCACTCGACCAGTACGACAGCCCGCGCCCGGCGCCGCCGCGCGCGCCGGCGTCGCCGCGCGCACCTTCCTGCTCACTGTGCATCCAGCGCACTTCGCCGGTGGCGGGATCGAGCGCAACGACAGCGCGACGCGTGCCCGCGGTGGCGTACAGCGTGCCGTTTACGTACAGCGGCGTGGTCGAGTACAGCGTGTCGGGCCGCGGGCCGAGGAAGTTAGTGGGCAGGCGCCACGCGATCTGCAGATCCCGGAAGTTGCTTGCATCGATCTGGTCGAGCGGCGAATAGCGCTGACTCGCGAGATTGCCGCCGTATGTCGTCCAGTTGCTGCCGATCCCGGTCGAGGTCGACGGCGCCACACGCGACAGCGACAGCTGGTCGATGGCGAGCGGTGTAGTGCCGGCAGGCTGGCCGTTGTACCAGAGCAGGTACGCCAGCAGGTCGACGCTATCGGGCGCGCTGAGGCTGCCCGGCAGCTGCGGCGGCATGGTGTTGATGCGGTCAAGCAAGGCGCCAAGCGGCTGGCCCGTCCACACGCTGCTGAACTGCGGGCCCGCGAGCGGCGGCGCCTTGTCGACACCTTCGAGCGCTGCGCCGTGGCACTGCTGGCATTGCTGCGCGTACAGGGCTTGGCCATGCAGCGCCTGTTGCTCGGTAAAGCTGCCGGATGCCATCAGCGGCTGAGCGAGTGCCACGTTTGCTACGTTGCTGCCAATACTCGCGCAGAGCGCGGCGGCCAGGAGGAGAGACGAAGGTGATTTCACGGGTAGACCTGCTGCAGACAATTATCGATTACGCAATAGCCCTGCTTCATTCCTGCCCTTCGATGGGCGCAACGCCGCGCGGCTGGTCGTCCTGCGCGGCGCCTTCGAGTTCGAGGCGCGCGCCGCTGCGGATCAGCTGGGTTTCGCCGGGACCCTGGAAGAAAGTATAGCCATCGCGCGTGCCCTTCCACGCCGAGGGACCGGCGAGATATTTGCCGGCGGCAAGCGTGCCGTCCTTGATGCGCGTGACCAGCGCTTCGTAATCCGGATCGCCCTGGCGCAGGCCGGTGAAGCTGCCGAGGTCGGAACTCGCGGCGAACACGACGTCGACTTCTGGAAGCGCGGCAATCTCTTCGACGAGTTCGACACCGGCCTCGTTCTCGATCATGGCCACGATCATGATGTTGTCATTGGCGTTCTGGCGGTAGTCGCGGCCCCACAGCGTGCCGTACTGGCCGCCACCCTGGCTGCGCCGGCCGAGCGGCGGATACATCGCGAAGTTAATCGCGTTCTGGATTTTTTCGAGGGTGTCGACCATCGGCACGATGATGCCAAGCGCGCCGATGTCGACGGCCTTCTGGATGTCGCCTTCGTTGTCGCTCGGCACGCGGATGAAAGGCAGCGCCGGACCGGGACAGGCGCGAATCATCGTGGCGACCTGCGGGTAGGTCAGCGGGCTGTGCTGCATTTCAATCCACAGAAAATCGAAGCCCGCACTCGCCATCGCGCAGTACACGTCGACGTCGGCGGTGCTGATGGTGCCGCCGACCACCTGCTTGCCTTCCGCGAGTTTCTGCATGACGGTATTGAAGCTCGCGCCGGCGTCCGCGGCCGTCGCAACGCCGCTGCCGAGTGCCAGTGCCAGGGCCGTGACTTGCAGCGCTTTTGCCAGTGTGGAAATTCGTTTGGGCTGGGACATGTGGGTCTCCTGGGGTGATTGGGTTGTTTTAATTAAATGGGGTCAGAGCCCAATTTCGGTTTTTCTAAATGGGGTCAGAGCCCAATTTCCGTTCTGGACCTTTCGCACAGGGCGGAGTCCAGTTGCGGGAAATTGGGCTCTGACCCCATTTAGCAAAGGTGCGCACCGGTGGATGCTACGTAGAGCGAATATAGCGACTGGCTTGCCGTCATGAATAGCCGGTTGCGCTTCGGGCCGCCGAAGCAGAGGTTGGCGCAAACTTCCGGCAGTCGGATCAGGCCGATGGCCTGTCCTTCGGGCGAGACGATCTGCACGCCGGGACGCGCGCCGGCCCAGACGTTGCCGTAGGCATCGCAGCGAATGCCGTCGGCGCTCGACGGCGCGCCGCCGGGTTGCGTCAGCGTGGCGAAGCTGCGGCCATTGCGGAGCCGCGCGCCGTCGACGTCCCACACTTTCATCTGGCCGGAGTCGGCGACGTACAGCAGCGAGTAATCCGGCGAGAAGCACAGGCCATTCGGTTGCCCCACTTCGTCGCTGACGAGCGCGATCGCGCCGCTCTGCCCGTCCACGCGATACACCGCCTCCTTCGTTTCCGATTCGCCGGGATTGCCTTCGTACAGCCCGCGAATGCCGAAGCCCGGATCGGTGAACCAGATGCTGCCATCGGGATGCACCACGACGTCGTTGGGTGAGTTCAGGCGCTTGCCCTCATAGCGATCGGCGATGACGCTGACACTGCCATCGGGCTCGTAACGCACGACCCGGCGGCCGCCATGTTCGGCCGACAACTGCCGGCCCTGGTAATCGAAGGTATTACCGTTGCTGTTGTTCGACGGCGAACGAAATTCAGTGACGCGCGCGTCGTCCTCGATCCAGCGCATCTGCACATCGTTCGGAATGTCGCTCCACACGAGGTAACGCCCGACGCCGTTCCAGGCCGGACCTTCGGCCCACAGCGTACCGGTATGCAGCCGCTGTAGCGGCGCGTTGAACTGCATGCAGCGGCGAAAGACCGGGTCGAGCGCAATGACGTCGGGGTCCGGGTAACGCACTGGCGTCTGTCCGCTCCAGTCGCGCGGCGTCGCATCCGGCGCGATCGGCCCCGCCACTGCCGGCGTCGGCTGCGCAAGCAGGGACTTTGGCACGAGCGGCAACACCGCGGCGCCCGCGATAGTCGCGAGCAGCGCGCGGCGCGAGCGCTGCGCGCCGGGACATTCGCTATGGGCTGTTTTCATGCGGGTTTGCTCCCTTGCCTGCCGGTGTATCAGTGCCGACGATAAGGCGCGCGTCGTCGCTGTTGCAATCGTTTGCGGAGCATACAGGATTGTCCGACAGCGGAGTAAAGGGCCGCGCGCCCTGCCCTGCGTCGACTGCCGCTTTTATCAAGTCGGCGGCTGTGCACAGCAGAATATCCGGCTTGAACCTGGACTATCGATAGCCGATACCAGGATCCCGGCGGTCGACACCCGTGCATGACTGCAAAAAAAACGCGGCATCCAGGGGGGATGCCGCGTTCCGGGGTCACTCACTTACTCACTTACTCACTTACTAACTTAATTACCTGCTTCCATCACAAGCTACTCCCTGCTCACTCACTCCTTGTCTGATGCGCCCCACGGCCTGCTGGCCGTGATGCAGTCTTTTCCTGCGCCGTCAGAGTCGATAAGCAACC
>JBEGWB010000110.1:0-42438 GCA_041178065.1 Pseudomonadota bacterium
GAAGGGACGCGTCAACCCTCCTCGCCGGCACCAGTGCAATTCAGCCTGGAGGGAGCCGGCGCAACGTGCGGCGGTAGGAGCGAGCACGATGGACCTAGAGCGATGCCCGCGCTGCTCGAGCGCTTGAGGGCATTATTTGAATCATCAGCTTGCCGAGCATGGCGGCATAGTACGGATCATTCGGATAGTCCCTGAACAGCCTTTCAAACAGATCCTCAGCCATGTCCCGGTCGCTACCGTAGTAGACGTCAATTGCCTCTTGATGACGATCGAGTTTTTGTTTCATCCCCGCAGTCAGTTCACTTCGCAGGCATACAGGCTCAAAAATATGCGAGCCCATGGTTTTGCCGCGCACCGTCACTGTATCAAGCTTGCGAAATGCCATCTCGGGATAGAGGTTAGCAGTGCCTTCCCCAACGATTGTTGACACACCATATTCACGCGTCTTCCCCTGCAAGCGAAAAGCGAGATTCACGGGGTCTCCGATGACAGTGTAGGCAACGCGATAACGCGAGCCCATATTGCCGACATTCATCACGCCCGAATTGATGCCAATGCCGATCGTCGGCGTAGGTAACCCGCGCATGTGGAAGATGCTCGCGAGTTTATGCATTTCCGTGTGCATTTCGAATGCAGCGAGTACTGCGCGCTGCACATGATCTTCTTGCGGTAAGGGGGCTCCCCAAAAAGCCATTATCGAATCGCCAACATACTTATCGATGGTTGCGCTGTGACGATGTAGAACGGCCGTCATGATCGTGAAATACTCATTGAGCAATTTCACGACCTCCTTTGGATCCAGCTTCTCCGACATGCCCGTGAAGTTACGTAGATCGCAAAAGAGCACGGTCATGAAGCGGGATTCGCCGTCCATGGTCACGGCGTGCAAATTTCGACTCAGTTCATCGGCGATCTGGGGTGGCATGTACTGGCTGAAGGCATCAAGCAGTTTTTGCTTTTCCTGGGTTTCCGCAAAGTATTTCAACAATACGTTGATACCAAACAGCACCAGGAGAACCAATAAGCTGAACTGCATGGGCACAACACTGTCACTAGATGGGTAGCGCAGCTCCATCCAGACTGGTGGAACTGCCGACAGAAATACCAGCAGGGAAGCACCGATCGGAGACAACAGGGGCAACATGACGGAAAGCAGTAACCCTGAGCTCACCAGGATGATGAACTCGCCTGACGTCACGACCTCAGGCAAGAGGAGAGAATCGCTCCCTGCCTGTAGCAACTCGGGACGTATATCGACGCCGAGCTTCAGATCGCTCCTGAACTCAAGCAAGCCGGTGGCGGTGCCAGAAAAAATCAGCACTAATATGAGCAGCAGCAGGGATTTAGGCCATTCGGCGCGCATCGAAGAATTGATCTGTGAGCTGAACAACTTCTTCATGCGGCGGGCAACGATTTTAAATGCAGATTTTGGCTATTCCAGGACGGGCGCCTCGGAAATTAGGCTCATGATAGCACGATGCCAGCTATGAAAATTTCCCGCTTTTGCAGGTGCCGTGTGGATGACGGCTACCCCCAAAAAAAAGGCCCTCGAAAGGGCCTTTTCATGATCGCCGAGTCTTAGATGCGGTAACAAACGGTGTAGCTTAGGTCTTCCGAATATGTGGCAGCTGCGGCTGCATCGGGATCGGCGTTCGGGACGCCAGCGTCATCCGATGCCCGGAAGCGTCCTGCATCCGCGTTACCATCGTCGAGCTGCGTATCCAGCGCGATGGCTGCGGAGCCGCTAACGTTGCCCATGCAGACTTTCGTGCCATTGAGCGGACTGGCACCTGCTCCACCACTGGTAAGAGCGCCTTGCGTGATGACGGTCGTGAGACCACCGAAGGGATTCTGTGCGAGTGCTTGTGCTCCGGTATCAGTTGGATCACCGGTTATGAAGCCAGCCGAACGAAGGTTTTGGAAGAAGAAGGAAACTTCTCCGGTGCCCGCAAAGCCGTCGGCAATATCTGCAGCAAGGACGCCATTACCATCACCGGCCGTCGCCGCAGGCCACGAGTCGCCCCTGTCTGCAACGGCTTCCGGGTCATCACCTGGCAAACGGCCATAACGATCCTGATACGAGAAGGTCGCGGCGGCAATTCCGTTGAAGTCGTTAACCGCGGATTTGACGCGGGAGTTTTCGATCAATTGTTGACCCTGCAGAACACCACCCAGCAGCAGGCCGATGATGACCAGCACGATGGCGATCTCGATCAGCGTGAAGCCGCGTTGTGCCTTGCCTGGCAAGTTCGGTGCGGTTTTCATAAGGTTGAACCCTTTGCAGTTGTCGTTGGATTTCCTGAGATTGACCCACTTTGGTCACTCTTGCCGGACTCACCTTAATTAAGTCAGGGAAGTGCTTCAATATGTAGGTTTTTTTTACAGCGCAATTGGAAGGGTCAGTGAGAAACGCAGCGGCTTGTCGGGTAGAGCCTGCGCCGACAGGTCACCGCCGGCCGCCTTGGCCTGCTGACGCGCCTGATACAGGCCTATTCCGCGGCCGCCACCGTGTTCGCTCCAGAAGGGTTCAAACAGCCTTTCTGGCCAGGGGAAGGGTTTGCCGTGGATGTCCTCAATCGAAGTGACGATCTTATCGTGTTGTTTTTCAATGCAGATTTGTAGCTCCGGTCCTTGCCCCCCGTGTTTCCGGGCCTGCCGGGAATAATTTCCGAGCAGGTTGTCCACGATCGAGAGAAGGCGGTCCTTTTCAATGGGTACCGAAGCCTGTCCATGTATATGGACCGGTAGCTCGTATATCGAGGCAGCCTCCTGCAAAACCGTCTCAAGGGGCAGGATTGACTCCCGCAGCAGGTCGGCCTGCTTCTGTATCGCCGGTTTGTCGCCAAGCGCTCGCAGCATGTGTTCCGCGCGGTCACGTACCGCTGGAATCGCTTCACGGAGACTGTTCAAGAGCTTTTCGTCATGGCCCGGTTGCGCCGTACGCAATTGGTCCGCCGACAGGCTCAGCAACTGCACCATGTTCTTTACATCGTGCTTCAGGAATACGGTCATCCTGGCGGTCTGGTCGAAGGCTCCCTGGACGGTGCCCAGCTTGATCCAGACATTCATCTGTACAACGAGGAAGAAGTTATCGGCCAGCGCATTACTGAAGTACTGCTGCTCCCAGCGCTTATGCCTGCGGTACAGACGGATGACGAGTGTTATCTCCTGTACCGTAAATTTTTTTTCAATGATTACGCCTGAAAGCTGGCCCTTATCTTCGCTGACCATCGTGCCGAACCAGTCGAGATGCCACGACATTCCGGTGAAGTCGCCTTTTTTAAGCATGGGCCAGCACTGGCGCAGGAAGTCGGGCAGGTCGTAGCCGAGCTGCTCGTTCAGATGGATCAGCTCCTGTGTACGCAGCACCTGCATGCGGTATTGATGCAGGAGCCAGCCGGTGGCAGCGAGAATGGAACTGCCAATGATGATGAGATAAGGATAGAGATCAGTTGTCGTCACGGGTGATCTGAAACTTCTTCATGAAGTAGTAGATGCTTTCGCGTTTGAGTCCAAGTCTCTCCGCGGTTTTGTACACATTGAAACCCGTGTCTTTCAAAACCTGCCGCACGAGTTTTTCTTCGGCTTCTTCGCGCACGGCCTTGAGCCCGTCGGCATAGCGCGTGTTGAGTTGTAGTCGAGCATGACCATCAGCCAGCATGTCCTGTTCCTTGCGATGGAACAGGAACGCGCGCTGCAAGGCTGTCAGGATGTCTTCGGAGCGCGCAGGCTTTGACAAAAAATCGAACGCGCCCTCACGAATGGCCTCGAAAGCAGACTGCTCTTCGTCCTGTCCGGTCAGTACGATGATCTTGATGGCAGGGTATTCCGAGTTGATCGTGCGGATCAGTGCGAGGCCTTCCAGAGTAGTGTGCTCGACGGGGGGAAGACCGAGATCGACGATGAGTACTGCGAGGTCGTCATGCTGCTTCAGTTTTTCGAGGGCTTCGGGACGCGACTCGGTTTCAAGCACATCATACGAAGCTTGTTCCAGACTGTTGCGCAAGAGCAGGCGCAATACTGCGTCGTCCTCCACCAGCATGACGCGGCCACGTGTTTCAATTGCCACGGGTGTTTCGCTACCGTCCTTGAAGAGGTCGCTCTGCACTTTGCTCATGGAAGTTTGCCGGCGCTTGTCAGGCGATTGAACAGGACATAAGGGGAGAGCCAGAGGACTTGATCGTCAAAGTTTTCTTCTGAGTAGGTAGTCGACACAAATATGTAATCATCCTTGATGTCGTATCCCCCCATAATTTGATCGCCTGCGTTAGTGCTCTCGTCACTTGAAGAGTATGAGGCCCCGTTGGCGCCTAGCGACATAATCACCGCTGGAACAACGTCCGAAATTGTCTCCGCACATGCAACATCGCCGCAGACTTTAAACAATGCGGCATTACTCGTGTTGTCAAAAGGCGTGCTGTTGTTGAAGAAGGTTTGAATTGAAGCCTGCTGTGAGAAGGCAGGAGTTTGGCCTGGGATTTCGTCTACGATCAATGAATAGCGTAGCGGGTTTTGCCAGGGATCTACTAATAGTCCGTCGTTATTAACGGGGCCGCTAAGGCCAAGCGTGCCTACGGGGACAAATCCGTGCATTTCTGTGCACGCGGCATCCTCGAAACCGGGAAGCAAGCTTGCGTCTGTTGCTGGACAAGGGAGACGCCCATACGCTTCCGCGTAACCGTACAGGGCCTCTTCTATTTCACGTAACTGTGCCCTGGCATCGGCAATACGCCCATTCGTCACGCCCTGGCTGACCGCCACAAGCACGCCACTCATCAGCGTCCCGACGATCATCAGCACGATCGCAAGCTCCATCAAGCTGAAGCCTGATTGTCCTTTTCGCGCGAACAATAGTCTGGAACTTGGCATAGGAGTAATCAGCAACGAGTGCCGGTGCGAGTGATGCCGCCGCCGAAGGTCAACGTGAAGGAGAGATTGTCGCAACCGTTGAGCTTTAACACGCCTACGCCGGTATTAGGTGATGCATCGCGATTCCACCACATCCCCGACGGACAGGACCAGCGCTCATTGTTGTTGCCATTGTTGTTGAGGGAGTTGTCTCGCAACCAGGCGGCCTGGTTATCGAACAGATTGCTGAAAGTAGTACCTGTAAAGGCCGAGCAACTTACGCTATTGATGGCGCCACTATCCCCGGGATATGCACCAAAACTGCCAGCAGCGAAGACGTCAATCACGGCTTTCACTTCGCGCGCTACTGCGGTGCCGACATGGAGCATGTATTCGTCGAGCGTGATACCGATGACCTCGTCGTTGAACAGTTCTGGATTGCTGTCGTAGCTCGTATAGTAATTGAACCCGCTCGCGCCATTCAGTCCATCGAGGTAATTCGCATAATTGGTGGGGCCCGTGCGCCTGCTTTGCGTAGTGAGTTCATTACCGGGCGCGATTATGAGCGCGACGTACTCGCTCTTTCCGTCAAGATTCAGCCAATATGGGGCAGCGTAGGTCGCCGCCGTGCGCAAGCGACTCCGGCGATTGGTAGTGGTCGCCGTGTCGTAGACATAGCGTGGCGCGACCACATACCAAAATTGGCCGTCCACATTGGCGTATGTGTCGTTGATGTAGAAGCGTCTATTGTCCGGAAGTACCTGATACTCGGGGAGGCGACCCAATACGGCTGTATTCGAATTGCACCCGCCCTCCGGCTCGCCATCATTGCCGGTGTCGGGACAGGGAAAAAATCCGGGACCGCGCTCATTGTCATAAAGTTGCGCACTACTCGCGGCATAGGACAACAGTGCCGCTTTGGCCAGGCCCATTTGATAGCGCACTTCGGCGCGTTCCTGCAGTTCTCTCGACTGGCGATTGTTAAGTGCGCTGATAGCCACGGTGCTGCCTGCCACGAACAGCACCAGAACGAGCGCCAGGAATATGACCCCCTGCTGGGAAGCTTTACTCGTCGTCGAGGTTTTCATCCGCCTCCTCGGCGTTGCCCGCTGCACTTTCGGTGGCGCGCGTCAGTGCATCCACGAGATCGCGTTTTTCGTCCGGCGTCAGAACCCGGAGGGCTTCGGTCAGAGTCGTCACGAGATCAGTCTGTTCGGATGGCGCGTCCTCCAGTGCCGCACTCATCTCAGACTCATCGGTCGCAGCGCTTATTGCCGCGTCCTCCGCGACTTGTGCGTTGCCGGATTCGGCGCTGAGTACTGCTTCCACCTCGGCGGGTGGCGGTTCGGCGACGGCGATACGCTGATAGTTCTCAACAATTACGCCAGTAGCGAGCGTCACGGTCTGGCCCGGGCGCAATACGAAGATTCTCCCATCCTGTGCAATTCGTAACGAGGTGCTCGGGTCGGCGTCCATGAGGCGTATTCCCGACGGAAGTTTGCTTTCAGCTAACAAGCGACCGTTCAGCCAGACACTACGCTCGCCATCGCGCCGCGTCATAAGGCCGCCAAAGGTAAACTCTTGCGGGCCGGTTTCAACAGCCGCCTGGTCGTCGGGGACCACCGGGATCACTTCCTCGATATCGAACCCGGCTTCCTTATTGTTGCGGAGAAACTCTGCACGCAGATAGTCGAGGTATTCGCGTTCCTCGGGCTCGGTAAACAAGGTGCCGGCGAGCTGTGCAGAGGCCTCGGTCGCCAGAAATGTGGAAGCTGGCAGCAAAGCGCAGTAGAGCAGAGCATGAATTTTCATTGTTCCGTCTCCGAAGCATCGGGCGGCAAGCCGAAGGTATACCACTGCATGGTGCACGCGGCATCGAAGTGTTGGGAAAGATAAACGAAGCTGGTAGTCGTCGCGTTCCTGGACGACAAGGAACACCGCAGCGGCTGCAGCATGCCGCCGCCGTTGACCAGCGCCAGGAGTAGTCTTGACAGGTCGTCTTCATGCAGCAGCGGCAGGCCGATCTCGATGAGACTGGTACGTAACTCGATCGGCCGGCCGGGATCTCTGATCTCCGACCGGTATTTGAGCGGCACGCGGGTCTGGGTTTCGACGCTAACCCGCAGCGGGAAAAGACTGAACTCGTTTCGCAGCTGGGAGATGGTTTCCTGGAACTGCAGGCGATCTTCATCATCGATGACGCCTTTCTGGTCTATCTGCTGGTAGCGGCCAATGTACTCGACGATAGTCGCTTCTTCCTCTTCGATTTTTTCGACCGCATCGCGTGCCGCATTCAGGTCGTTACGTGCACGCCGCAGCTCAGCTGCAGCCGTGATATCGATGGAATTGAGTCCGATCAGCAGCCCGCCGCACAAGCACAGGCTGAGCACAAGGCTGAGCAACGGCCATTTGACCAGCCAGTAATCGTCTTTCTTGAATTCGCTGAGCGTGATCATTGCGTGACCTCGTCGCTAGCGAGTTGCTGTGGCTCACCCATCAGCAGGGTCAATTCGAGCGCAAAGGGCGCACGGACCTCGCTGTCATCAACCGTGGTCGACACGCTGACGTCGGTGCGCACCTCAATTGGCATCTTCGAAGCAAAAATGCTGACGGCGGGATTCTGGCTCAATGCATCCACCAGCGAGTTTACCTGCTCCTGTGCCTCGCGGAAGCTGTCGGGTGAAAAGGCTTCACCTTCGATCAGGACCTTTATCGCAGTCCGCTCGGCAAGGACCAGCGCAGTGATGCCCTGTGCGACTGGCGTGGCGTTACTGCTCAGAGCAGTGGCTCCATTGCCGTCTGCGTCATTGGCGACATCCGTCTCGCTGGGCTTCTCAACCAATTCCCATGTGATACTGGTCAAATGCAAACCAGTCGACGAGGCAAGTGCACGACTGATCATGTTCAGTGCGTCCAGAGGCGAGTGGATTTGCCTCTGGATGATGTCGTGAGTTTCCACCACGAGTTGCATTTCACTTGAGGGTATCGGTGTTTCCGGAAAGCCCTCCGAGAGCCGCGCGTATTCGGCTTTGAGCGGGCGGGCCTGCGCTATAAAGGCATCGCGTTGCTCCCATTGATTCCACACCGATAGTGCCGGCGGTATGCAAACTCCGAGACCCAGCAGCGTCATGGCCGCCGTAGTGCCCCAGATCGCGTGCGCAAAGCTGCGCAGGTCCTGATACTTGGTCGCTGCCGGCGGCGCATAGACATTCTCCAGCTTCTTGCCCGCAAGCACCTTTGCCACGAAGTAATGGACAGGGCAGGGTTCCTGGCCGTCCAGACTCACCTGCAAGGCCGCAATCAATGGGCCGACATCGATCACCTCGAAGCGGTTGCTTTCACTGGAGCGCGCTTCCAGCTGCAGGAATCTGTCATCGAACGCCGAATATACGTGGACGCGAAGCACGGCTTCATAGGGAACGAACTGGATGCGCTCGAAGTACTGCCGAAGTTGCAGTGTCTCCTGCAGCACATCGCTGCCGAGCAGTATGTTCTCCCGCGCCTGCATCGGCGTCAGGCGGCTGAACAGTACCATTCCCTTGCGGATGAATGTTTGCCGCAGATTGCCGCCGGGCTCTACGTTGATGACCAGAAGGAACTCGTCCTGGTCCAGTTTGGCGATAGCAATGAAGTCATGGAGAAGATGAGCGACGGACGTAACGCTCTGAATCGCGACGTGGTGTTCCAGTAGAGCTCGGACCCAGACCTCGATGAGGTCAGGCTTGGTAATTGCGCTCAGCAGGATGCGATCGTCGCGCCGACCGGTCGTCTCGCGTTCCGTGACTCTCGCGACGCGGTAGTTTGTATTGCGGAAAACGAAATCCAGTTTGCGTTTGAGCACCGCGGCGCGATCGCCACCGGTGACGTGCACGACGCTGTCATGCCGAAAACTTTCTTCGATCAGATCTGTGAGAATGATTGCCGGAAAACCGGGAAAGGAAGCGAGTGCGGCGCCGAACTTTTCAAGTTCTTCCGGCGTGCTGCTGAAGGTCTGCTTCCAAGCCAGCTTGCCTTTCTCCCACGCGAACAACTGCATGCCGCTGTCGTTGATCAGCAGTACGATTGCTTTGTTTTGACCGCTGAAGCTCATGCTGGCGTCCGCATTCTCCGTGCCTGAAATTTCGTTACTGGATATTACTCAAACTGTTGTAGACGGGACCCAGGACTGAAACCATGACCCAGCCCAGAAGGCTGCCCACGACGACGGTCATGGCCGGCTGGATCATCGTTTGAAGCTTGTCGATGCTGTCCTTGATGTCTCGCTCGTAAAAATAACTGACGTTGAGTAGCGCTTTATCCAGCTTGCCTGTGGTCTCGCCGATTTTCAGCATACGCACGACCAGCGGAGGAAACATCCCGGTATTGGCAAGGCTCTGTGAAATAGGTTCGCCCTGTTCAATCTCGATGCGTGCCCTGGCAATGGCAGAGCGCACGACCACGTTGTCGATGATGCCTTCAGCAATTTCAAGGCTTGCCAGTATTGGGATCCCCGCCGCATACATCATCGAGAAGAAGTTGGCGAAGCGCGACAGGATGATCTTCATGATCACTGGACCCATGCGCGGCATCTTTAGTTTGATTCCGTCAAAGGTGTACCGGGCCTTTTCGTTTGTGTTTATCGTGATTTTCAGCGCAATGAAAATCGCTGGCGGAATGGTGAGCCACAGATACCAGAAATTCACCATGAAGTCCGACGTGGCGATCAGTGCGCGCGTATGAAGCGGCAGGTCCTCACCCATGTTGGCAAGGAATTCGATCAGCTGCGGCACGAGGTAAACCATCAGGAACACTGTGACACCCAGCACCACGGATCCCACGATCAGGGGCGTCATCAACAGTTTCTTCGTCGAGGTCGCCAGTTCGTCCTGCCACTTGATCATGTCCGTAAGCGCCTCGAGGACCTCAGCCAGTTTGCCGCTTGCCTCGCCAGCGCGAATCAGGCTGACAAATAGCGTATCGAAAATTTGCGGAAAGTCCTCCATCGATTGCGAAAGGTTTTTGCCACTTTCGATCACTTCGATGAGGCTGGCGATGACTTCCTTGAACTGGGGACTGTCCAGACTATCGCGCAGATCCGTGAGCGCCTCAAGGATCGGGACCCCCGCGCGCATCAGCTGGGCCATCTGCATACAAAAGATGATCAGGTCGCGGCGTTCCACCCGGTGTTTGCCCACTGACAGTGTGCGCTGCACACTGACCTCTGCCTTTATGAGGTCGAGTTTCATGTTGCCGAGGCGCTTTTCGAGGTCTGCCTCGTTCGTAGCCTCAAGGCTGCCCAGGCGAGTCATGCCGTCTCGCGTCATTGCCTTGTAGGAGTACAGTGCCATGGGCTCAGTCGCGCAAGCGTTCGGTCAGATCTACGACCCTGGAAATTTCGTCCACACTGGTGCTGCCGTCGAGAACGCGACGCGTGGCGTCGTCGATCAGCGGCTTGAAGCCCTGGGCTTTTGCGCAGTTCAACATTTCGCGTGTGCTCGCCCGGCGACCGATGAGGTCGTCGAGGTCGGCTGTGATCTTCAGTATTTCTATGATCGACGAGCGGCCCTTGTACCCGTGGCCATCACAGGCGGGACACCCCACGGGGCGGAAGATGGTTTTGAAAGGTGAATTTTCCGCTAGCCCGAGCAACTTGCGTTCGGTCGGTGTCATTTCGCCTTCGGCTTTGCACAGCTTGCAAAGGTTGCGAATCAGGCGCTGGGAAATTACGCCGATCAGGTTGCCGGCAATAAGGTCTGGCAGTACGCCGATATCGAGCAAGCGTGGCATCGCACCGATTGCCGAGTTCGTGTGAAGGGTCGAGAACACCTGGTGGCCGGTCATCGCGGCACGGAACGCCATTTCTGCGGTGATGTTATCGCGAATCTCGCCGACGAGGATGACGTCCGGGTCCTGGCGCATCATCGAGCGAATGCCCTCGCCGAAGCCCATCGAGATCGATTCGTTGACAGAGGACTGGCGAATCATGGCCATTGGATATTCCACCGGATCTTCCATCGTCATGATGTTCACTTCCTCGGTGTTCATGTGATTCAGCACAGAGTACAGCGTCGTCGTTTTGCCGCTGCCGGTCGGGCCCGTGACGAGGATGATGCCCTCCGGGCGCGCGAGCAGCAGTTGCAGCAGCGCAAGGTTTTCCTCGCTCAAGCCGAGCTTGTCCATCGGTACGATGCCCTTGCGCCGATCCAGGATACGCAGCACAAGGTTCTCGCCATGCGTCGTCGGTTGTGAGGCAACGCGGAAGTCGATCGGACGACCGACAAGCGTCAGCGAGATGCGGCCGTCCTGCGGTATACGCGATTCGGCAATATCCATAGCGCTGATCACCTTCAAGCGCACGACCATTGCCGGCCAGTAGCTTTTGTGAAGGCTGCGAATCTGGCGCAGGACGCCGTCAACGCGGTAACGGATGCGCAAAAAAGCTTCTTCAGGTTCGAAGTGGATGTCGGATGCGCCACGCTGAACTGCATCCGCGAGCAGCGCGTTGACGAGACGCACCATGGGATGGCTGTAGCCGCGGTCGTCGGCATGCAAGCTATCGAAATCGAGTTCGCCGGTTTCGATTTCGTGCAAGATGCCGTCGATCGACAGATCGAAGCCGTAGCTGGTTTCGATGTTGCGAATGATTTCTTCCTGGCTGCCCAGCACTGGCGTGATCTGCAGGTTCCCGCCATTCTGGGCGCGGATCTGGTCGAGCGCGACGATATTGAAGGTGTCGGCCATTGCCAGCGTGAGGTGATGTGTTTCGCGGTTGTAGGACAGCGGCAGCACCGTATGGCGGCGCGCGAGCGCCTGGCTGACGATGCGGATCGATTCGGCATCGAGCACCGTTTGCGAAAGATCGACGCTCTTCTGGCCCGTATTTGCGCTGAGCGTATCGCGCACGATGGAATCAGTTACGAACCCGAGATCGATAAGAATGGCTCCGAGCGGACGCTTGTTGGTCTGCTGTTCGCGCAAACCGATACGGAGCTGATCTTCGGTAATGGCTCCCTGCTCCAGCAGGAGCTTGCCAAGCCGCTGGCGAGAATTCATGCCTGGGTCAGGCCTTGCGATCATGGCTGGTCCTGCCTCTGCAGGAAATCGAGCCTGCTGGTCAGTAGTTGTGGATCGAAGCCTGGAGTCACTTCACGAGCGAGCGTCTGGGCCTGCCGGTAGTAACCCAAAGCCGCTTTCCCTTGATTTAGTTGTTCGAGACTGACGGCGAGGTTGAATGCATAGTCTGGATGGACGGGGCCACTCGAATTGCGGTTCGCGAGCAGGAGGGCATTGTAGTAGGCCCCCTGGGCTTCACTCCAGCGTTGTTGCTCCGCGTAGAGATTTCCGAGCGCTAGTGGCAGCGGCGCGACGTCCGGATATTGGTCGATCAAAGTCAGCAAGGTGCTCTCATGCTCCGACGGGTTAACGACTGGCATTGTCTGCAGCAGCCCGGTTTGAGCCAGTGGATCACGCGGATTCAATTGAAGCGCCCTGACGTATAGCTCGCGTGCGGCTGCGAGCTCCCCCGCGCGCAAACGCACGAGTCCAAGTCCGAGCAAGGCATCACGGCTGTTCGGCATGGTGTCGAGGACCTGCTGGTACTGCAGGCCTGCCGCTTCGAGCTCGCCGGCCTGCAAGCTGGCATACGCAGAACTCAGTCCCGGGTTGATTTGCCGGGCCCCACCTGAACGCGAAATTTGCAATACACTCGGCGACGTGACTTGAGGAAGTGCAAGGGCCGAATCTGCCGTCTCAGTTGCGGCGACCAACGGGGCTCCAGTCGTGGGCGCAGGACGGGGCTCCGCTACGGCAGCTGTTGGAGGCGGTAGGCCTTCTTCCGGGTCAAGGGTCTGAACCGGGGGCGCAGTAACAGCAACCATATCTTCCGCAGCTGCAGGTGTTGCGACAGGGACTGCACCTGATTCCGCTTCCGCCGGGACAACTGCTTCCGCTGGTGCCACTGCTGCTGAATCCAGGCCTGGTGTTGCCGTCGAGGCGCCCGCCGTGGCTCCACCCGGAGTTTGCTCGACGGCCACGGCCGCAGCCGGTGGAACTGGCGCTTCACCAACAAAACCGCGCGTCGACAAATCGTAGGATGCGATGCTCGGATTGACGCCGATCGACGGCTGTGGGGCGACTTGCAGGTACCACAGTACACCCCCATCGACGAGAACCATCAGTACCATCACGATGACGAGCACGGTCAGCGTTTTGCGATTGCGCGCGGGGTTTTGCTTGGCCACAAACACTGAAGCGGCTGCGCTGCGCTGTTGCCGGCGCGCCAGATTGCGAGCGCTGGGCTCACGCCCGGACGCGAGTGGTCCGGACTCGGGTGCGGCGGCAAGCCCTGGCACTGATTGCATGCTGCCCGGGGCATTGCCAATTTCGTCGGGATTGCCGCTGAAGTTTTTGAAAATGTAGTCGGGCGTTCCCGCGGCTTCCCGTTCTTCGAGTGAAAAAGACGATGCAGCGAAACGAGGTGCGGCGCGGGATTCGTCACTCGCGTCGCGGAGCTCCTTGCCCATGGCAGTCTGTTGTTCTTCTTGCTGCATTCTGCGCTTCGCCTCTTCGGCTTTGCGCAGCGCTTCCATCAGCAGGCTCATGCTAACCCCCTGATCACTCTCCGCCTGGGAAAGACAATGCGCTCTCCGGCAGGATGGGTCCGGTGGGCTGCAGGCCGTTGGCAGGCAGATAGTCGCGATAATCCTCGAGATCACCGGTTAGCGAAGGTTGGCGAATGACCACAGGCCGGATGAAGATGATCAGCTCCGTCTTCGACGCGCGTTCGTCGCGATAGCTGAACAGATTGCGTATGCCGGGCAGGCGTGACAGCACAGGAAGCCCGTCCTGGTCAGTCTGCACAGAGTCCTGCATCAGACCGCCAAGAATCGCGACCTGGCCGCTGTAAACTTTCAGCACGGACTCGATTTCGCTCATCTGGATTTCCGGAATCTCATTGACGATATCGTTCTCCGCGAAGGCCGGATTGGGATCCTTACGATAACCAACGATGCGTGAGATGGTAGGGCGCACGTTCAGCGTGACCTGGTCATCCCGGCCGATCTGAGGCGTGATCGTCATGACGAATCCTACCGGCACTGTTGTCGCCGTGGAGGTGTACACAGCCGGCTGAATGCCGTTGTCATTGATGATGGCGGGCTGCACGTCGATTGTGAAATACACAGTGTTATTGACCACGCGGAGCATGGCGGCCTGATTGTTCAAGGCCATGATTTTCGGGCTGGACAATACGCGTAGCTCCCCGAATTGGGCGAGCATCGAGATAGTCGCGCTGATGGCATCGGGCGTGGCCGAGCGATCAATCGTGAGTATGCTGGCCGGCGGAGTTGTAACGTCAGTGAGATCCGAAGGCGTCACGTTTTGAACAAAACTGATTTCGCCATTATTGCGCCCGAGCATCGACCAGTTGACGCCCGCCTGGTACGAGTCATTCAAATTGACTTCGACAACAGTAGCTTCGATCAATACCTGGTACAGCGCCCGTGTCTGGACCGAGCTCAAAAAAGCCGCGATCTGGTCTTGCTGGCGGGCGGTCCCGCGCACTGAAATCACTCCAGCGTCCGGATTTGTCACTACCCAGCGCTCGAGGTCGGTAATGGCGCTTGCCGTATCTCCCATGCTCAGCATAGCGGCGATATTCGCCGGAAGCGTCGCCCAGAAGTCGTTGGAGCTATTCTGACTCAAGGTTGAATTGCTCCCAGCCCCGCCAGAGATGCTGGTCGAAATCTGCGCTTCAGTCGTCGCGCTACGCGCGACGCTGACGTAATCCACTTCGTAATTGCGCCAGAACGGACTGTCAGCCTCGACGACAAGGTTTCCGGACGCGTCCATCCGCCAGCGGATATCGACCTGATGCGATATGCGCTCGAGAATCTGCGGCAGGGTTTGATCGATGGCGTTCAGGCTCACCGTCCCCGAGACCGAGGGATGCACGTCGATGTTGATGGCGGTGTCACGGGCCAGTCCGAAAAGCAGCTCCTTGACTGGAACATCCTGGGCTACGACGGTATAGACCTCGGGCTCAGTCTCGGGCTGGGGCGGATCGAGTAGCGGCAACGGAGTGACAACCCCGGGAATGCCGGCGGTCGACGGCGCTTCCGGTACCGGGATATGGCGCCCTGTTTCGGTGCCGGGGGGCAGCTGTGTTCCGCAAGCCGACAGAAACAATACAAATGTCCCCGCGAACAGGACTGAAGCGCGTGAGAAAGCGCTGCTGGCGATCGAAATCTGCAAGCTCTTATTTCCCTTGGGAAAAGTCCGGCCTTTCATATGGTGGTAATCTGCGCTCGTTGTGCTTCTGACTGGGGCAGTCAGGGGGGGCTAACAAGACCTGTTCGGCCGGCTTTTTAGCACAAAAAAGCCTTTTCATCCAATCAGTTACAACAATATTTTTACAGATCTTTTAAAAGTCAGGATCTTTTCCTGTCGCCGAGTGGCGACACAGCGACCAGTGCTCGATTGAACGTGCTATCACAGTCCTGGGGGCGATGCTCAAACGGTTTCAGATCTTTCAAGATGGTGCAGGAGACTGGAGCTGGTATCGCGCAGCCGCTGCGATAGTAACGTGACGAGCTTGATAAGAATCTTGGCGCCCAGTGCGGGCTGATCCATGATTATCCGGACCATGCTGTCGCGGCCGAATACCGAGAAAGTGGTCGCATCGATTGCAATGCAGGTCGCAAAGCGAGGCTCGCCATCGATCATCGACATCTCGCCGAGCGTGGCGCCGGGGCCGACGCTGGTCATGGGGCGGCGCTCGCCATGGGCATCGGTCTTGACGATGTTGATGCGGCCTTCGAGGATGAAGAGCATGTAGTCATCGGTATCGCCCTCGCGAATTATCGTGTCGCCGGGCTCGGCGCGATACACCGTCATGAATCGCGAAAGTGCGAGTATGTCGTCCAGCGTGAAGTCTTCGAAGAACTTCGATTCACCCAACATCTCCAGCAATACGTCAACCATGCTGCTGGCAGAACCGAGGCACGTGAGTTTGCTCAGTTCCGACGAAGTATCCCTCTGGCTTTCATTCATCGTAAATTATGGGACTCTTTCGCTCTTCAACGCAGGATAACGCTGAGGCCTCGGCAAGTCTACTTTGCCCGCGCCACCGCGGCCTTATGTTATTCGCGCAGCTTCACGATTGCGCGAGCGCGTTCCTTGACGCTCAAAAGTACGGGTGCTAGTGTCGCGCCGCTCCGGCAAATCAAGTTTTTTGACCGGAAATTCAGAGGTTTTCCGAGCAAGAGCAACGACATGTATCTGGAATACTTCTCGCTAAAAAGGCATCCCTTCCGCATCACTCCCGATCCTTCTCTGTTTTTTCCAGGCGGCACCCATGGCCGCGGCGTTGTTCTCGATGCGTTGGTCTACGGCATCACCACCGGTGAAGGAATACTCAAGGTGGTTGGCGAGGTCGGCAGCGGTAAAACCATGCTGTGCCGGATGCTGGAAGAACGGCTTCCACCGTCGATCGAAATCGTCTACCTCGCCAACCCCAATCTCACCGCGCGCGACATCGTCTATGCCATCGCTTTCGAATTGAAACTGGAAGTCGACTCCGGCACCGATCGCCTGCTTGTCATGCAAAAATTGCAGGGTTACTTGCTGAAGCGGCATAGCGAAGGCGGCAGCGTCGTTGTATTCGTCGAGGAAGCGCAAGGCATGCCGGTGGAAACGCTCGAGGAAATCCGGCTGCTCAGTAATCTTGAAACGCATCGGCACAAGCTCATGCAGATCGTGCTGTTCGGCCAGCCTGAGCTCGAGCGCAAGCTGCAGAGAAAGTCGATCAGGCAGTTGCGCGAGCGCATCACGCACAGTTTCGATCTGGATCCATTGAATCCCGAAGATGTGCGCGAATACTTGCACTTCCGCCTGCAGCAGGCAGGGTGTCCCTGGCCACGCCTGTTCAGTCCGCGTGCGGAAAAGTTGCTGGCATCCGCGTCAGGTGGACTGACGCGCCGTATCAACATCCTTGCAGACAAATCCTTGCTTGCAGCGTACGCAGATCCTTCGATGCGGCAGGAACCGCGCAATAGCTCGGGCGAAATTCTGCCGATGGTTTTGCCGCGCCATGTCAAAACAGCAATTGCAGACAGTGGCTATCAACGTTTTCGTCTGCCGCAACTCCCGTTGTGGTTGGTCTACGGCAGCACCGTACTGGCGGCCAGCATACTTGTCGTTGGGTTTGTCATGCAGCGGGGCTGGCTGAGCCGAGAAGCGGAAGCGGCCTCTTCAGCGGTGGTTGCTACCGCGGCTGCGCAAGCCGCGCGCGAGACCCCTGTGTCGCCGGCAGCAGTGGCAACTGCGGCCGTGTCGAACCCGGAGACGGCTGTCGCCGTGGTCGCTTCGCCAACTGCGCCAGCGGTCCTTGCTACCGACGTCGTAGCCGTCATAGCGGATGCTGCAGAAGCGAAACCATCTGCTGCGACCACGGAAGCTCCCGCTACGTTCAGGCCCGAGACCGCGGCGACTGTGCCGAATACGCCTGCTGAGAATGCAGCTCCGATGGTGGCGGGAAGCGCAAACGCCTTGCCCACTCCGGCGCAGAACCTGCAGCATGAGTCTGTTGCGCCGGAAGCGCCTGCGGAGCCTGCGCAACTTGGAACAGCCGATATCGCGGTGTCGGATACGATCGCGCCATCAACAGTTCCCGCTGCACTGGATGGGGCTGAAGCCGCCAGCCTTGTGAGACAGCGCAAGGGGCCTTCTGCTGCGTGGGTCGCGGCACTGCCGAGCAAGCGAGGCTACACGATTCAGTTGTATTCCATGTCGACGCAGCAGCCCGAGAAGCTTGAAGAGTTTCTTGAATTCCTGAAGCTCATGAACCTGCTCGATCGTTCATATGTCTGTGTCATCTCCGCGAACTCGCGCAGACCTGAGCAGTGGCTCGTGATGTACAACGAGTTTGCTGGTGTCAGTGAAGCCCGTCAGTTCATCGATTCCGCGCCGCCCTATCTCGGTCGATACGAGCCTTACATACGCAATCTCAACGATATTGCCTGTTCCGACTGAGTCTGCGCCGCGTGAGCAACGTGGCGTGCGGTGGACAGCACTTGCAAAGCGAATTATGCTTCGGCTCGCAGATAATCAGCGAACTGGCGTAGACCAGCGCAGCGATAAAACGCTTCTTGCACCAGTAGTTACCGACTCCAGAGGGGACACCACATGGTCAGCAGACCTGCCGCAGTGCTTCTGCTTCTCGGCGCGCTTCTTCCTGCGTGCGGGTTTAGTCAGACGCCAGAGGAGCGCCGCCAGGCGCTCAGCAATTCGATCATGCAGCACCCGGGACAACTCGGCGCACTTGCGCCTGAGAACCTGAAGAAGGAGCGTCCTGCTCCGCCGTTTGATCTGACCGGTACGTGGTTTGTGGATCTAAGTGCCGGATTCAGCAACTTCATGTTCGGCCCGCCGTACCCCGAATTCATTGGCCAGGCCAAGCTCGATTTCGAGGAGGGCCAGCGCGCGCGCGCGGAGCGCCGCCCATATCGCGATGCGATCGGCCAGTGTTTCCCCGCGGGTATTCCTATGATCATGACGCGCGTATGGCCGATTGCGATGGTGCAGCTGCCGACGGTCGTCTACATGATTTCGAATTTCAACAACAGCTTCCGTCAGATCTTCCTCGATGGTCGCGATTACTCGGATCTCGACAGTGTCATCTTTACCTACAACGGCGAGTCGCTCGGACGCTGGGAGGGCGACACGCTTGTCGTCGACACGCGATACATCGAAACCTATAACCACTATATCGACACTGGCATCCCGATCTCCGAGGAGTTTCGTGTGCAGGAGCGTATCAAGCTGATCGAGAATGGCGAGATGCTGCAGATCGAGTACATCATGACCGACCCGCAAAACTGGGCCGGCGAATGGCGTAACACAAAGGCCTGGCTGCGCGTCGACAATACCGATATCGGGGAAGTCGAATGCCTGCCTGACCTGAATGACAACCTGCCCAGTACACAGGCAGGTCAGCAAGGCCTGACGCGGTGATACCTTGTAGAAACCAATAAGAAGCAATGGAGCACGGATGCCCAAAAACACAAAAGTAGAGGTCCCCATGCAGTTCAACACACTCACCAAAGTTTGCACACGCTTGCTCGTAGTGAGCGCACTGCTCAGTGTCCCGGTTTTCGCCCATCACTCGACATCTGCTTTCGACAACGAGAAAGTCCTTCGTATCGAAGGTACCGTCACGCAGTTCCGCTGGATCAATCCGCATGCATCCTTCAAGCTCGAAGGCGATGCAAGCGAAGGTCCTGACGGCTTGTGGACAGTTGAAATGACCGCGCCGAACATCCTGCTGCGTCAGGGCTGGAAGCGCACGTCGCTGAAGGACGGCGACAAGGTTGTAGCGTTCGTTAACCCGCTGAAGAATGCGATCACGCTCAACGATGGTAGCCAGGGCGGGCTTTATGTCGGCGTCATTCTGGCCGACGGTTCGACGCTCGGTCAGACCGACGGCAGTGGGGCTGGCACGGCAGACTGACCGGTTCGGAGTGATTCGCCGAAGTGCCAGGTGAATTCCTAAAAGCCCCGGTGAGCAAGTTTCGTTAAAGCTCAATGCTGCAAGCTTTACTCGCCGAATCAGCCGATGCTATAACTGCCCCCATTCTTCAGGCGGCAGTTCTCCATGTCTCGCAACGCAAAAGTTCCTGGTGTTTCCGTCGAGTATCGCCGCGTGCGCCGTTCCGGTGCTGCATTGCTGCTCTGCGTGCAGGCCTGCATATCATTGGACGTAGCCGCACAGGATGCCCTGCCTGACTGGAGTGGCGTGTGGAGCATGCAGGGCGGCACAGTCTTCGATCGCGCGACACAGACCGGCGAAGGCGGTACAACCACCCCTGGCGTGCGCGAACATCCGCCATATACCGCCGAATACGAGGTGCGGTATACCTCTAATCTTGCATTACGCGACAAAGGTATCTTGCCCGATCCCAATTCGCTGTGCGGAATCCCGACCGGCTTTCCCCGCGTATTCAACCTCCCCGATGTGTACGAATTTGCCGTCACTCCGAAGCAGGTCTGGATCATTTCGGAAAATGGACCCAACGTCATGCGTATCTATACCGACGGCCGCGAACATCCCGCGCCTGAAGACCGCTGGCCTACGCACACCGGCGATTCCGTCGGTCACTGGGAAGGCAACACGCTGGTATTTGACACGGTTAGCCTGCACAGCTCCGAAAGCGGCAGAACCCTGCTTGATCGTACTGGCCTGACGCTAAGCGAAGAAGCCCATGTCGTCACGCGCATGGGCATCAACAGCGAAGGCCTGATGGAAGTGCAGTTCACCATCGAGGATCCACAGGCCCTGACTGCGCCGTGGGTCGTCACAAAGCAGTTCCGCAAACTCGAAGAGGGCACGCGCGTCTATGATTACGCGTGCAACGAGAACAATCGTAATCCAGTCGATCCGCAAACGGGCTGGACTTACACCATCGGTCCCGATGGCCGCATCATGGACCAGCAGGCTACGCCGGAATAAGCGGAGTCCAGGAGACAATCATGAAACTTTTACGCTTCCGGTTTCTCACTGCCGCCGCGTTGTTGCTGCCTGCGCTTGCTGCGCTGGCGCATCACTCCGACGCAATGTTCGATCGCGACCAGGTGCGTGAGCTGAACGGCACAGTGAAGGAGTTCCAGTTCACGAACCCGCACACATGGGTGCAACTGAACGTCAAGGATGACAGCGGCAACCCTGTCGAGTGGAGTCTTGAATGGGGCAGCCCCAACCAGCTTGGGCGGCAGGGTATTCGGCCATCTACTTTTGCTGCCGGCACGGAAGTGACGATCCGCACCAACCCGATGCGCGACGGCACCCCGGGCGGCGCATTCATCGGCGCACGTTTTGCCGACGGCACGATAGTTGGCCGCTGGGACTAGAATAACAACGCGATCACTATTGATTTGTTCACAGTACTGAAGAGGGGAAGTGCATGACTTTTTACAATCTATTGAATCTGAGCGGAGCGCGCTCCGCCGCCGAAGCCGCGGGGACCCTGACTCAGGGCACACGAAGCGCGGGCATTGCCCCGACGCTGCTGGCGCTGGCTATGTTGTCCGGTATGACGACGGCACAGGCTGCGGAAAGCCCGGTCGAGGCGCCGCGCACGCCAGCACCGCGGCTTGCCGATGGTACGGTAGACCTCGGTGGCCCCGGTGTGTGGAGCCTGCCCTACATCACCAATTTTGCCGCAAGGATGGTGGGCGGTGGCGAAGGCATCCTGCCGCCGTTCCTGCCCTGGACGCAGGCCATGTGGGAATATAACCGCGGCAACCTGGTGAAGTACGATCCCGAAGGTTTTTGTCTGCCTCCGGGCGGCCCGCGCTCGATGGGTACACCGTATCCCGCGGAAATCATTCAGGATGACGATCGGATAGTTATCATCTTTGAGGGGGGCGCACACGTCTGGCGCGAGATCCATATGGATGGACGCGAGCATCCTCCTGTCGAGGAATTGAACCCTACCTACTTTGGCCACTCCGTGGGCCATTGGGAAGGCGATACACTCGTTATCGACACTGTCGGCTATAACGAAAAAACCTGGCTGGATTTTGGTGGCCATATGCACAGCGATCAGTTGCACACGATCGAGCGCATCACGCGCCCCTTCAAGGAAGTGCTGCATTACGAAGCGGTCATCGATGATCCAGGCGCCTACTCCAAACCGTGGACGGTTCAGTGGGATATCGACTGGATCGAAGGACAGGAATTGCAGGATTATGTCTGTCAGGAAAACAACAAGTTCCTGCTGGATCTGCATGATGACCTTGACGCGCCCTTCTTTGAGAAGAGCGGCGGCCTGTAACACCGAGCGCTTACCAGTCGCACAGGAAGGAGAGCGTCACCCCTGAGTGCGTTGCATTAAGTCTAAAAAGCCCGGCAAATGCCGGGCTTTTTGTTGTCTGTAAAACGTGCAATGCTCGAATACAGAAGTGGCAAAAGTCAGGGCGACAGCACAGCGCGTGCCGAGACTGTCATCGCGACCTGTGTTTCTCCTGGTTGCGCAACCGGTGGCGCGACCGCCGCGGCATCCATCCTGTAGGCGACTGCGCTTTCGCGGAAAGGAAAGTTGGGACTTCCGTCGAGGCTGACTTCCACGAGTTCTGCGCGACTCTTGCCGAGTCCGGCTGCGGCTTCGTTGGCTCGGCGTTGCAACTTGGCCAGGGCTGACTGCATGAGGTCCGCGGCCACGTCTTCGTATTTCTCCGTCGAGAGCGAGTAATACTGGCTCGTCACGACCAGTCCCGCTGTCTGCAAAAGGCCCATGGCTTCCAGCAGCGCATCGCTGTCGATGCTCGTTAGTGCCACATCCTGCTGGGCACGCCATACCGGATTTTCGACGTCGGTGCGCGAAGGCCGACCCGCGTCGATCACGTATACCTGGTATTGCGTGGTGAAGTATTCGACATTATCGGCCTCCTTGAGGATGTCGAGCGCCTTGCGCATGGCGGAGTTCACTTCATCCTGCAGCGCGGTACGGTCACGACCCTGGGCAGAATATTGCAGCGAGGCGTTCAAGGTGTCCTGTGCAACATCGCGCTGCTCGGTTGCGTTGAGATTCAGCAGCAGTTGCCCTGGCTCTAGGGCGCCCAGTGAAAATTCATTTTGCGCAAAGATGGTTCCTGAAGGCGATAACAGGCATGCGAAGGGCAGGATCCTGATGACGCTTGCGAGGAAAGCTTTCAGCATGAGCAGCTCCGTTCTGTTGCAGACGGATACAGTCTAGCGCCATTAACGCGGCAACTTGTACGAATTCTGTAAGGGAATGCCGTCAGGCTTGCGCAAAAATACCCTGAAACAAAAACGCCGGCATCAGCCGGCGTTTTGTCGTCAGTGTGGCGTGCTATTTCATGCGCAGCACAAAAATGTCATCGTTGCGGCTTGGATCCGTTGCCGCCCGAATCTCGGTAACTTGCTCGACAGTGACTGGATCTGCGGAATTGCCCCAGGACGAGCGGATGAAGGTCAGCGTATCCGCGATTTCCTGGTCAGACATCAACTGCCTGAAATAAGGCATGTCGTTAACATCCGGACCTTCTTCGGCAATTACACGCAGCGAGCCGTTCAGGGTGATGTTGATCAGCGAACTTGGATCGGGATCCATGATCACCGGATTGCCGGCCAATGGTGGCTGGTACGGGTAGTAGCCGGAACCGCTCTGAGCATGGCAGCTTGAGCAGTATTCGTAGTAGTAGCGCCCGCCGGGAGTACTGAAATCCATCGACGCCAGTTGCTGGGTCGCGGCGGCGTCATAGGAATAGGGGCTTGCATCCGCTTCAGCGACAGCCGGCAAGGACTTCAGGTATTCGGCCATGCCCAGCAGGTCAGCATCGCTCATGTGTTGCGTCGAGTTGTTGACGACTTCAACCATTGTGCCGAAGGCTGTGCCAAAACGGTTATGACCGGCTTTGAGGAACTCGGCAATGTCGGCTTCGGTCCAGCGTCCGAGGCCGGAATTGATATCCCCGTTGAGGCTCGACGCCGTCCAGTGGTCGAGTGGGGCGCCGGACAGGAAGTCGCTGTCGCCCTCGTCGAGTGCTTTCTCCTGCATCAACAGGCCGCGAGGCGTATGGCAGGCGCCGCAGTGACCAAGGGCCTGGGTGAGGTATGCGCCGCGATTCCAGCCATCGCTCTGATCGGCGTTGGGTTCATAGGGATCGCCATCTACGGTCAGCACGTTCCAGATGGCGAGTGGCCAGCGCGCGCTCTTGATACCGGTAATTTCGGATGGGATGTTCGGCTGGTTGACCGGCTGTACCTCGTTCATCAGGAAGTCATAAAGCGCCTGCATGTCCTGCTGGGACATCTTGGCATAGGAAGGGTAGGGCATCGCGGGGTAGAGGCGATGACCGTCGCGGGCCACACCGGTCCGCATTACACGATCGAATTCCTCAAAGCTGTACTCGCCAATGCCGGTGGCGGCATCCGGCGTAATATTCGTGGCGTAGATGTTGCCGAGCATCGGCACAGCCATTTTCAGTCCGCCTGCAAGTGGCGCACCGTCTGCGATGGAATGACAGGCTACACAGTTGCCTAGTCTTGCTACGTATTCGCCATGCGACAAGCCTGCCGCTGCGGCCTGGGCTGCGCTGTCGGTGGCGGATGTACTGGTGGTCGTGACTGGTTCTGAGTTGCAGGCGGCGAGCGCCAACAGCAACAGGCCGCTCGTGATTGTTCTGAAGGACATGGCAATCCCCTTTTTATTTTTGATGGTTGTTGTGCCTGGAGTCCCACCTGGCCGTCGAGCGACAAGCTGACTACTGGCATGGCGCGTCAGGGTAACATTTTGACTCGCGGTTGCCTATTGGCTAAGCCGCGCGGGTTGTGTCAATGCAAGGGGCCGCGGGCCGTACCCGACCCGTGCAGATTCCACTCCGTCTGTGGCAGCGCTTGCTCCAGGAGATTGTAGAGCATGTACAGAGTGGATTTGTCCATCGTGAAGGTGACTCCCTGTCCTTGCTCCGGCAGCAACTGCAGTGTCGTTGCCCCGGAATCGTCCTTGCCGACATTGATCCGGTATCCGAGCACGCCGTTTTCGCCCAGCGGGTACTGCGCCTTTGAGGGCGCATCGTAGCTGTGGTCGAACGCGCCGCCGCGCAACTGATCGAGCGTCTGCTTGCGCGATGCCAGTTCCTGGTAGCCACCTTCGCGTTCGATCCGGTCCGTGAATATCTGTAACAGCAGCGCACTGTAGCGGCGCGTGAACCAGATGCGGTATTCCGCCTCATCGGCTGTTCTGACCTTCAGCAATAGCCGGTCTTCCTCGGGCACATAATTCAGGTTGATTTGTTGGAGGGCGTTGCTCATTGAGGGCGGCTCGAGAGGCAGTGGCAGACAGAGGTTTGAACAAAGTACGTGGAGGCGGCTATGCCAGCAAATGTTAACTGCACGGACGACAGCGTGTCATACGGAATTTCCTGGCTGCGTATAATGCGTGCTTTTTTCGCGGCCGCTCTTGATGTCCATCTTCCCCGATTTTTCGCTTCTGCAACTGTGCGTGACAGCGCTGATCTTCATCTGGTCCGGTTTCGTCCGGTCCGGCCTCGGCTTCGGCGGCGCCGCACTCGGGTTGCCGCTGATGTTATTCGTGTACGACCAGCCGATTTTCTGGATACCCGTCATTGGTGCGCACCTGTTGTTCTTTTCGGGGCTGACACTGAGCAATCGCTTGCACAATGTCGACTGGGATTATCTGCTGCGCTCGGGCAAGCTGATCCTGCCGGCGGCGATTGCTGGCGTTTTTGGGTTGCTTAGTCTGCCGAACAGTTTGCTGTTGTATTTGATCTATGCGATCACCCTTGGCTATGCAATCTGCTGGGCTCTGAACCGGGCCATCACGAGCCAAAGCGCCTGGGTGGATAACCTGCTGCTCGTATTCGGCGGGTACGTGTCAGGCGCTTCGTTGACCGGAGCGCCGCTGATGATTGCGGTATTCATGCGAAATGTCGCGCTCGGCAAACTGCGTGACACCTTGTTCGTGCTCTGGTTCATCATCGTCACTATGAAGCTGCTGACCCTGTATCTGCTCGATGTCGACCTGAACACCTGGGTGGCGCTCGCATTACTGCCGATGGGTGCGATCGGCCATGTCATCGGGCTGCGCACGCATGACTTCCTGATTCGGCGCGATGTATTGTGCAAGCGCTTGATAGGGATTTTTCTTATCGTGGTGTCCCTGCTTGGCCTTGGGCAGCTTGCGCTGGAACAGGTGGCACAGTGACAGGCCATAAAAGCGTTGGCAGCCCCGGCGGCTTGCCCGCATAATCAGGCGACGCGCAGCAGTGGATTCCTTCGTACACGTTGCTTCGGACATGCCGCGCGCAATAACGAGATGCAGATACGATCTGCATGATCAGGAGGGATTCTGCTGCAACGCCATGCGGATGCGTCGCTACTTGATTCGACGCGTATTTCGTCACGTTCTTTCGCGTGTACGATCGGCACGAACGGTGCGGTGATTTAGTGCATGAAACTGCTCAATCAGAAACAACTCGCCATAGTGCTGGTCCTGCTTGGTGCCGTTCCGTTCGTATTGTTGACGGCACAGCTCATCGGACTTGCGCCCTTTCTTCCAGTTTTTGCCGCGCCTGCGGTGATGTTGCATGCCTATGGCGTGGTCGTCGGCAGTTTCATCGCCGGTCTGCAGTGGGGCATTCATTTCTGCAAACGCACGAGCGATAGCGTCTATCTGTTCAGCAGTTTTGTCGCGCTGTTGCTGTGGTGTAGCATGCTGGCGGCCGGCGCCGCGATGGGTCTGGCGCTGGTGGCGCTGAGCTTCGTTTTGCTATGGTGTGAAGAATATCGTCTCAGTGCGCAGCGCGTGACCACGGCCTGGTTCTGGAAGTTGCGCTGCGCGGTCACGGCCACCGTCCTGCTATGCCTAGCGCTCGCCATGATGTTCGTTTGATCCCTTTCGTTCGAGGCCTTCCGATGACAAGAATCCTTGTAACCCGGCAATGGCCTGCAGCAGTCGAGCAGGCATTGCAGAGCCGTTATGATGTAACGCTGCATCGTGATCCGCTTGACCAGCAGCAGTGGCGCAATGCACTGCAGGAATATGATGCGATTTGTCCCTGCGTTGCCGATCGCGTCTCTGCAGAATTGTTTGTCGGTCTCAAGCCCAGAACGAAGCTGCTCGCCAACTACGGTGTCGGCTACAACCATATCGACCTGGCCGCGGCGAAGGCTCAGGGCATTACCGTGACAAACACACCCGATGTGCTGACCGACGCTACCGCCGATCTGGCAATGACGCTGTTGTTGATGCTTGCGAGGCGTGTAGGTGAAGGTGAACGGCAGCTGCGCCGCGGTGAATGGAAAGGCTGGTTCCCGACGCACCTGATGGGCACGATGGTTACGGGCGCCACGCTTGGCATCATCGGCATGGGGCGCATCGGACTCGCGATGGCAGCGAAGGCGCATTACGGCTTCGGCATGAAAATCCTGTATCACAACCGCAGCCGCGTCAGTGATCCTGCCATTGACGGGATACAGGCAGACTATTGCGCCGATATGACTGACTTGCTGAAGCGCGCCGACTTCGTCGCACTACATTGCCGCGGCGGCCCCGACACACGCCACCTGCTGAATGCACAACGGCTTGCGCTGATGCAGCCACACGCGTTTCTGATCAATACTTCGCGCGGCGACGTCGTCGATGAAGCCGCGCTGATTGCCGCGCTGAAAGCCGGGCGTATCGCCGGTGCCGGCCTCGACGTCTACGAAAAGGAACCCGCGGTGCCTGCCGAACTCGCGGCAATGGAGAATGTCGTGCTGTTGCCCCATCTCGGTAGTGCTACGCTGGAAACGCGCACCGCGATGGGCATGCGTGTGCTGAAAAATGTCGACGCCTTCTTCACCGGTCACGAAGTGCCCGACCGAGTAGCCTGAGGGCTCTGCGTCAGGCCAGTACTTCGGCCAGGAAATTCTTCATCGAGGTCCATGCTCGCTTTGCCGCGAGCGGGGTGTATGCCATGCCTTGCTGGGGGGAATTCGCATCCTGGTTCGTGAATGCGTGTAGCGTGCCTCCATATGCATGTATCTGCCAGTCTGCGCCGGCATCGGTGAGCTCCTTCTCGAGTGCAAGCACGGCAGCGGGCGGCACCATCGGATCGTCATGTCCATGCAGTGTAAGAAATTTTGCGCGAATCCTTTCGTTCGGCAGATCGCCCGGCGCGCTGAACAGGCCATGGAAGCTGACGACGCCGCGCAGGCGTCGGCGCAACAGCGCACGGTCTTGCATGAGGGGTGTCATCAATGCGGAGTTCTCGGCGTTATTCTTGCCGAGCACGCCCTTACCGTAGTTGTCGATCGCGATACCGATGTAGCCGAGTTCGGCCAGCCTGTCGACCTTGTCACATTCAAACTCACTGCGCCCCGCCCATGCATGGCTGACCAGTACGGCCGGATGCCTGCCGCCGGTGGTGGGAAGCGCTACTTAAGCTTCCAGCACAACGTCGCCATCGCGTATTCGAGATACTGTGAAGTCATGGTGCTGTTCTCCTTGATTGGTTTGTACCGGATTATACCGAGCGGCTGCAGGCCCTCGGCGGGTTGTATCGGTATGCGCAGCTGGTTTAGGCTTGATACGTATAGCAGCATCAGTCCGAAATGGTAGCTACCATCTGTCCAGAAACAGGACTTTCCCATGGCCCAGTCCGATCTCCCGCCAGTCAATCTCGACTACGCCTTTACGATGCGCATCGATAGCGGTGGCCGCATCGAGTTCGAGGGCCAGATGCGCAGCCGGGTCTTCGAGCCGGCGGCCGGCGGCGAAATCTGGGGCCCGAAGCTGCAGGGCAGGGTTGTGCCGCAGAGTGGTGGCGATTACGCGAGCAATGACCTGACCGACTCCCATCTCATGTTGCAGGCGAGTGACGGCACCTGGCTCTACATGAACCTGCTCGGCTACGAGCACAACGAAACCGCGGACGGCACCCCCTACTTTCGCGTGGCGCCCTATTTCGATACGCCGCGCGGGCCGCACGAGTGGCTCGCAAAGACAGTATTCCTCGGCACCGGCGCACGCCACCAGAATCCGGCGCATACGCTGATCCATTTTTACGAAGTTCTCTGAGCCCGGAAGGAGCAAGCCATGGCTGACCTGCAGATCCCGGGCATCGAACTCGAGTTTGCCTTTTCCGTCGAAATCACTTTCGCCGAGCGCATCGACTTCATTGGCCCCCGGCGAGGTAAAGGATACGTGCCCCCCGCAAGCGGCACGATCTCGGGGCCGCTGCTGAACGGCAAGGTCGTGCCCTATAGCGGCGCCGATTACGCGATCTTCACGGACCTCGCTGAAGGCATCAAGGTCAACACGCACTACATGATGCAGGCAGACGACGGCACGTGGATCTACATCAATAATCGTGGCTTCCTGCATCGTTCGCCCGATCCGGCAAATCCGGAGCAGACGCGCCTGTATTTCCGTTTTACGCCGTTCTTCGAAACACCATTCGGCCCGCATGAGTGGATGTCGCGCACCCTGTTCATCGGTACCGGCGAGCGTCTGACGAATCCCGATCGTTCGCAGTTCACCTACTACCGCGTGAAGTGACGGAGTGCCCACCTTGAATTTCGCTCGCAGACAATTGTTGCAGTATGCCGGCGCGGCCGGGTTTCTGTCCGTCGCGCCCGAGCTTGCGCAGGGCGGAGACAACTTGCATGCCTTCGAGGTGCAGGACCTCGTGGCGTCACCGCGGTTTGCGCTGGGCGATGTGCTGCTCGTTGATGTGGCGGTCAGGCGTTTCACGACAGCGGGCATATACCTGTACCCGGCCTGGGGCCGGCCGCGGCCATATGAAGTCCGCCCGAGGGGTAACATGCTCGAATTCCGCAATCCTGCTTCGGGGCTATTGCTGTGGACGCAGTCGGCGCAGCTGGATAGTGTCTTCGCCGGACTCGTCCTGGATAAGTCCATAGTCCTGCCCGCTGGCAGCTGTCCGGCGCTGTGCGTGCCCTCGCTCCCCGCCTGATTTGGTCGTCGCTCATGCGGAATCTTGCCGCTCCCGTAAACCGTTGCGGCACTCGTGCGTTAATGGGACTAAGACTCCCGGGAACGCAACATGGCCGCTTCAAGATCGACAGGGTCGCCGAGTGACGCTCTGCACCTCCTTGGTTATGATGGCCGGGACGGTGGGGAACCAGCCAGGAGCAGGGCTCTGGAACAGCAACGCATACTCGACAGGTTCCTCGCCGGCGTGGAAAAACGCGCCTACCGGATGGCCCGGATAGCCACTCGCAATTCCGACGAAGCGCTGGATATCGTGCAGGACGCCATGCTGAAGCTGGTCGAAAAATACTCTGATCGCAGCGAAGCCGAGTTAGGGCCACTGTTCCACTGCATCCTGCAGAGCCGCATTCGCGACTGGTATCGACGCAGTAGCGTGCGCAATCGCTTCCGTAGCTGGTTGGGAAGCGACGCTGCCGACGAAGAGGACGCGCTGCAGCTCATTGCGGATCCCATGGGCCGTACGCCAGAAGAAATTGTCGCGGCATCGGTGGGTGTCGAGGCCCTCGATGCTGCATTGCACACCCTGCCACTGCGCCAGCAGCAGGTGTTTCTGTTGCGCGCCTGGGAAGGGCTTGATGTAAGGGATACTGCACGCGCAATGAATTGCGCCGAAGGCAGTGTCAAAACGCATTACTCACGCGCGCTGGCTGCGTTGCGCATCAAACTCGGAGAACACTGGGCATGAACGAGTTCGAGCAGGACACGCGTCCGTCGGACGACGATCGTTTTGTCGCCGGCATTCGCCAGCAACTCGACCAAAGCTGCAGGGCGCTTGATGGGCATACGCTGTCGCGGCTCAACCGCATCCGGCACGAAGCGCTCGAGCGCAAGCACGCGCCCCGTTCGCGCCTGCTACTGCCGTTTGGTGGTTTCGCCACTGCCTGCGTGCTTGTGTTGTCGGTGACGCTATTCGAGCCCGGCACTGCGCCCGAATCCGAACCCGGGGCAGCCGCTGCGCTGGAAGACATTGAAATACTGACTTCGACCGAGGACCTTGATCTTTACGCAGACTATGAGTTCTACCAATGGCTGGCCGAGAATGACACTGCGATCTAGTCTGCGGGCCTCGCTCGGGCTGGTACTGCTCGCGCACGCAGTGCAGGCCCAGCCGGTTGGCGGGCAAGAAGCAAATGCTTCGGAGGTGAGTCGGGCTGGGTCGAACGCAGTTGGTCCCACCTCGCTGGAACTGCTGGAGTTTATCGGCGAGTTCACTACCGAGGAGGGCGACTGGGTTGATCCGGCTCTGCTGGAAACGGACAGGAGTCCCGGGATAGATGACCGGTCAGCTGAAAGGCGGCGCGGCAGCGCTGAGGCTGGCCGAGCCGATGAGCTGTCGTCCGCCGCGGCTATAAACTGTAATGCGCGGCCTTGCGAGTAAACACGATGGAAAAGGTGAAACCAGTACTGCGGGTATTGCAGCTGATGCTGTTACTGACGGTGTCAGGGCTCCCGCTCGTCGCGCAAGCACAACCCGCTGGTATCGCCTGGGACGAGTTGACCGCGGAGCAGCAGCTTTTGCTGGCTCCACTCGAAAACAGATGGGAGCGCCTGTCGGAACAAAGACAGCAGAACATTCTCGATGGTGCGCGCCGCTGGCAGAGTCTGTCGCCGGAAGAACAGCGCGAAGCGCAGCAGCGCTTCCGCGACTGGAATCGGCGTCCGGATGACGAGCGGGCCGCCATCCGTGAGCGTTTTGAAAATTTCCGTTCGCTCGACCCCCAGCAGCAACGTGCGATCCGCGAGCGCTTTCGGGACTTTCAGAACATGCCGGAAGATCGCCGCCGCGTCTTGCGTGAGCGCTTTGAACGGCGCCCTCCGCCTCCCGGCGGCGGACCTCCGCCCGGAGGTCCATTTCCGGATCGTGGTCTGCGCCCACCGCCGGGCGGGCCGGGGCGTCCCGAGGGCCGTGGACGCTGAGTTCCCGGTTCGTTCTGTCCCTGGCCCAGGTTGATTTGCCAGGGGCGGTGGCCATGCTGCGGCATTCGTGCAGCGGCACCGCTTGTAGCGTGAGCTCCAGCTTTTACCTCCAGCGCATGCAAGTCCTTCGTGATCCTCCCGCGAACGGCCCCGCCTCCCGATTTTTTTTCTGACTGTTCCTGCTGCCCCTCATCGCGTGTGATGATCGGAAAAATCCTGCGTGTAGGAACCGATGTAAGCACGCTAGTCGATCCCCCGCAGCAGGATCGCGTGATCGAGCGGTTCAACCAGGTATATGAAAGCGACAATCACACATGACGCGGCTGGAAGGAGCAGCCCTGGCGCAATAGCGGCGAGTGCTGGGAATCAGTTACGAAGGCAAGGGCTGATCCGCGATGAGGGCATGCAGTATCCTCACCGCTCTCGTCTGGTGCGTCGCGTCTCTATGGCTTATCGGCTGCGTTGATGAGCCTGATTTGGCTGCGCGAGGGTCGCAGGGGGCTGAAATGCTTGTAGTGCCCGGTCGTTTGGCTTCCACCACTGCGATCACGTGAAAGACCAGCTGATGCTGCCGGTCTAAAGCAGCTTACCCAGTTCGAGTTTTCGGCCTTCGCCCTGAAGATGACCGCTGCAGAATGTGAATGAATTGGGAATATTCGATAAAGATCAAGGCGCTGCACTTTATGTGCAGACTTGATGCCTAGACTGCGCGCACTTTCACAGCCGGGTTCCAGATGAAACATTCCGCAAGGTTTGCCGAAGCATGTATTGCCGTCGTACTGGCAGCCGCGTCAGTGTGCGCATGGTCCGCCGAGTCCGCGGATATGCAGGCCCTCGCCCGCAAACGGATTGAAATCGTCCGTACCGATCTTGAACCGGTGCTTGATGGCGTGCTTGACGATGAAATCTGGAAAACGGCTACGGTCATCTCGGACCTGCACCAGTTCAATCCGGTCGACCAGGGCACCCCAAGCGAACAGTCCGAGTTCTACATCGCCTATAACGAGCGCTTCTTCTTCCTCGGCGCACGTCTTTCTGACAGCACACCAGATGGCATCGTTTCGCGCCAGCTCGTACAAGGCGGCAACTTTAATGGCGACGATTTTTTCGAGTTCATCCTCGATACCTTCAACAATGGTCGCACCGGTTACCTGTTCCAGGTGAACCCCAATGGCATCCGCCGCGAAGGTGTGTTCGAAAACCCGAACCAGCTGAATGACGACTGGACCGGAATCTGGCAGGTAGAGTCCCGTATCGATGAGAACGGCTGGACCGCTGAAGTTGCGATTCCGTTCAACACGGTCAACTTCGACCCGACCACGCAGGAATGGGGCTTTACCGTAGCACGCAGTCTCGCGCGCAAGCGCGAGAGCATCGCGTGGTCATCTTTCAATCGCAACATTGGCCCGACGACCACTGGCGTGATCTATGGCATTCGCGACATTCGCCAGGGCAAGGGCCTGGACATCATTCCATCGATGACCATCGCCGGTAGTGAAAATTACGCTCGAAACACAAGCGGCTCGCGCATCGATCCATCGCTCAACGTGTTCTACAAAATCACGCCGAACCTCACCGGTGCCCTGACGATCAACACCGATTTTTCCGCGACCGAAGTCGATAACCGCCAGGTGAACCTGTCGCGCTTCTCCCTGTTCTTTCCGGAAAAGCGCGACTTCTTTTTGCAGGACGTCGACATCTTCAACTTCGGCGGCCTGCAGCAGAACGGCATTCCATTCTATTCACGCCGCATTGGTCTGAGTCGTATGGGGACGCCTGTCGATATCGATGCGGGCGTCAAACTCACCGGTCGCGTGGGTGACTGGAGCGTTGGCACGCTCGCGGTGCAGCAGGGCGAATATGGTGTGCTTGATGCGCAGGACGTATTTGTCGGTCGCGTCGCGAAGAACGTGCTCGGTGAATCGAGTATCGGCGCGATATTCACGCAGGGCGATCCCACCAACGGCACGGACAACAATGTCGCTGGCATGGACTTCCGCTACCAGAACACGCGCTTTTCCGCGACGCACACGCTACGAGGCAATGCGTGGTATCAACAGTCGAGTACGACAGGCCTGACCGGCGACGATAGCGCTTTCGGTGTCGGCGCAAACTTTGACACGCAGCAAACTGGCTTCGGCGGCTTTGCAGCCTATGAACGCTTTGGGGAAGACTTCAATCCGGCACTTGGTTTTGCCAATAATACCGGTGTGCAAAGCGTCAATGCCGCGCTAAATGGTCGCTATTTCTTTGCCGACAGCGAGACTTTTCGCAACCTGAACTCGTTCATGCGCTACGGCTATACGGAAGTGCTCGAAACAGGCAAGCTACAAAGCGAAGAGTGGTTCTGGCGCATGATCAACCTGAACACGCATCGCGGCGACCAGGCTGGCATCGGCGCCTTCCGCAGCCGCGAAGGCCTCGACGTACCTTTTGCCATTCAGCCCGGTATTGTCATTCCAGCCGGCAAGTACACATTCTCCGGTGTACAGGGGGAGCTGCGCTCGACTGATCAGCGCGAAGTCGCCGCGCGCATCAACTTCAGTAGCGGCGGGTTTTACAACGGCGATCGCAATCAGTACAACTTCGGTCTCGACTGGCGTCCGAATTCACACCTGAACATGTCGATGAACTACAACCTGCAGGATGTGTCGCTGCCGCAGGGCGACTTCATGACGCGCCTGGTCAGTGTCAACGCGAACTATGCCTTCAATTCGAAATGGTCGTGGATCAACCTCGTTCAGTACGACAACGGCAGCGACGTTGTCGGCGTCAACAGCCGCCTGCGCTGGAATCCGCAGGCTGGCGAGGATCTCTACCTTGTCCTCAATTATAATTTCGGCGCAGACGGCACATTCGTCGGCATGAATCCGAGTAATGCCGAAATCGTGTTGAAGTATACGAAGACTTTCCGCTATTGAGCGGCAAGGATCCGACCGGCTGGTCCTGTACAGCGCAGCGAGAGCTTCGATAGACTCGCGTAACATGAACCAATCCTCCCCTGTTGACGTTCCCGCCTGCATCGATGCACAAGTCGTCAGCCCATTGCAATGGCGCGTTATCGCACTATGCGCCCTCGTCGTGCTGTTCGACGGCTTTGATACACAGGTCATTGGCTATCTCGGCCCAGCGCTGAGTGCTGAGTGGAACCTCCCCCGCGAACAGCTTGGGCCGGTATTCTCGGCATCGCTGGTTGGATTGATGGCGGGCTTGCTGGTGATCGGCCCAGTGTCGGATCGCGCGGGTCGACGCTGGAGCATCCTTGTATCAGTGTTCCTCTTTGCCTTTTTCACCTTGCTGACTGCCTATGCGCATGGCGTCACGGATCTCATGGCCTACCGCTTCCTTGCCGGTATTGGGCTTGGCGGCGCGATGCCGAATGCGCTCGCGCTGACGGGTGAATACTGCCCGAAGCGGCTGCGTGCAACGCTCGTCATCATCATGTTCTGCGGTTTCTCGCTCGGATCCATCATTGGCGGTCTCGTGGCCGCCGCGCTGCTTGAGACCTATGGCTGGCGCTCCGTGTTCCTGGTCGGCGCCATCCTGCCGTTTATGCTGTTGCCTCTGTTATATGCATGGCTGCCCGAATCGTTGCAGTTCCTGCTATTGAAGAAGCGCGATGCCACCGCGCGCCACTTACTGCAAAAAATGAATCCCGCGCTGGATGCGAACGCGGTGCTGCGCAGTGACATGAACCCAGCGGCGGAGATCCCGGTCGCCGACCTGTTCCAGCAGGGCCGGGGAGCCGGCACGCTGATGCTGTGGACTGTTTTCTTCATGAACCTGATGGTGTTCTATTTCCTGCAATCCTGGCTGCCGACCTTGTTTACCGATGCCGGACTGACGCAGCAGAACGCAGTATTGATGACGACGCTGATCTCCGTGGGCGGCATCGTCGCCGGGATCGTGTCGGGGCCGCTGATGGATCGCTATAACGCGTATGTCGTCCTTGCCGTGCTCTACCTCGGTGGCGCGGCTTTTGTCATCACGATCGGAATCGCGGGGCCAACGCTGCTGGCGCTCGCGACCTTCCTTGCAGGCTTCTGCGTCAGCGGCGCCCAGAAGAGCGTGAATGCGTTGGCGGTGATCTTTTATCCCGTGCAGATGCGCTCGACGGGTGTCGGCTGGGCGCTCGGCATCGGGCGTTTTGGCTCGATTCTTGGTCCGGTCATTGCCGGCTGGCTGCTGGTATTGGGCTGGAGCACGGCGAACCTGATGCAACTCGCTGCGCTGCCAATGTTGCTCGCGGCAGCCTTCATTTACGCGATGGGATTACGCTATGCAAAGCAGTGAAAACATCAACACGCATGTCCCGTACTGGTTAATGCACGATCCGGCGGTGTACCGCCGTGAGCAGGAACATATCTTTAGCGGGCCCACCTGGCATTATCTCTGTCTCGACACGGAACTACCTGAGCCGGGTTCCTTCGTCACGACCTATATCGGCGAAACCCCGGTGATCGTCACGCGCGACGAACAGGGCGAGCTCCATGGCCTCATCAATCGCTGTCGCCACAAAGGCGCGCTGGTGGCGATCGAGTCCTGCGGACGGACCAAGACGCTGCGCTGCCTGTATCACGGCTGGAGCTACCATCTGAACGGCGCTTTGCGCCTGGTGCCTTTCGAAAAAGGCATCGAAGGGAAGGGCGGTATGCCGCCCGACTTCGACAAGCACGACTACGGCCTCATGCCTGTGCGCCTTGCTAATTTCCACGGCATCATATTCGGGACGCTGCACACGGCGACGCAGGATATCGAAACCTATCTCGGGCCGGACATGTGTGCGCATATCCGCCGCGTGTTCCACAAACCAGTCGTCGTGCTCGGCTATTACCACCAGGTCATGCACTGCAACTGGAAGCTGTACGCGGAAAATGCGCGCGACTCCTATCACGCCACGATCCTGCACGCCTTTTATGCGACCTTCAAACTGAACCGGCTAACTATGGGCGGCGGTCTGGTCGTAAATCATGAGGGCTGGAATACGATGAACTATTCGATCGGGTCAAGCTTGCAGGAGGGCGAATATGATCCGAAGGAGTTACGCGCGGTGATGGCCGATGTGGGCCTTGCCGATCCCTCTCTGCTCAATCACCGCCTCGAATTCGCCGACCGCATCACCGTTGCGATCCAGTCGATCTTCCCTACCTGTGTACACCAGCAGATCTATAACACGCTCGCGATGCGCCAGGTGGTGCCGCAGGGCCCTGGCAAGACAGAGCTGCACTGGACCTTCTTCGGCTATGCCGACGACGACGCGGAGCTGCGGCAACTACGACTGCGCCAGGCCAACCTGATCGGCCCTGCAGGCTACGTGTCGATGGAGGATGGTGTCATCGGTGAGCTCGTGCAGCGCGGCACGACAGGGCAGGGCATGGAGGAAAGGGCGGTGCTGTTGATGGGCGGCAGCAAGGTGGAATCCGTTACCGACTCACGCGCGAACGAGACCACCGTGCGCGGGTTCTGGCAAGGCTATCGAGACTTGGTGGGGGTCCTGCAATGATTTCCTTCGATCTGGAGCGCCGAGTGCGACATCTGCACGAGCGCTACCTGCGCATCATCGATGACGACAGGCTGGAGGAATGGCCGCAATTGTTCATGCCCGATGGCGTGTACGAAGTGACAACCCGGGAGAACCACGCGCGTTCCTTGCCGCTGGCGCTGATGTCGTGCCATGGACGCGGCATGATGCAGGATCGCGTGACGGGCTATAGGCGGATCAATGTGTTCGAACCGCACCGTTACCACCATCAGCTGAGCGGCTTTGAAAGCGAACAGCTGGCGGATGGCTCAGTGCGGACGGTGTGTGGCTTCCTGGTCGTGCGCACGATGCACACTGGCGCGATCTCGATTTTTGCGACCGGCGCCTACTACGACGTGGTGGCGCAGGACTCGGACGGAGAACTGCGTTTCAAGCAGCGCACGGTCATTACCGATTCGCGGCAAACCGATACGCTGCTCGTGATCCCGCTCTAAAGCTCATGCTCGCAGGTGCGTTGCCTATCCGTACTTGCGAGCAAACTCTTTCATGAACTCCGCGAGCTTCTTGCATCCTGCCAGTGGCAGCGGATTATAAATCGACGCACGAATACCCCCGACTAAGCGGTGCCCTTTCAAGGCATAGAGACCGTTTGCGAGCGCTTCTTTGACGAACAGTGCATCCAGCTCCTCGTTGGGGCAGGCAAAGGTCGCGTTCATCAATGAGCGGTGCGCTTTCTGTGCCGTACCCTTGTAGAAGTCGAGTGCATCGATGGTGTCGTAGATGGCGGCAGCCTTCTGCGCATTGATCTTCTCGATTGCCGGAACGCCGCCGAGGTCTTTCATCCACTGCAATACGAGCCACATCGTGTAGATCGCGAAGGTATTGATCGTGTTCGGCATCGAGTGGTTCTTCTGGTACACCGCGTAATTGAGCAGTGCCGGCGTGCGCTCGAGTGGTTTGCCGATGAGGTCCTTGCGCACGATGACGAGCGCCGTGCCCGATGGGCCAAGATTCTTTTGCAGCCCGGCGAAAAGTACGCCGATCTTCGAGAAATCAGTCACCCGCGAGAAGACGTCGGAGGTCGCGTCCACGACCAGCGGAATGTCGGTCATGTCGGGGTACACACGATACTGAGTGCCGAAGATCGTGTTGTTGCTCGTGATAAACGCATACGACGCATCGTCGTCGACGAGTGTGCGATCGAAAGCCGGAATGTGGTCGTATTTGCTGTCCCTGCTATTGCTGGCAATGACGATATTGCCGAAGCGTTTTGCTTCTTCGTTCGCCAGGCGCGAGAAGTGACCGGTCTCGCAATATACCGCTTTGCGTGCCGGCTTCAGGCCGAGCAGGTTCAAGGGCACCGCGGCGAACTGCATCTGCGCGCCGCCGTGTATGTACAGGATCTCATGGGTATCGGGCAAGTTCGCCAGTTCGCGCACCAGTACATCGCATTCGGCCAGTAGCTCCTCGAATTCCTTCGACCGATGACTGATCTCGATGACCGACACGCCCATGCCGCGAAAATCGAGGAATTCGCGCTGGATTCGTTGCATGACCGAGGCCGGCAGCGTGGCTGGACCGGCGCCAAAGTTGTATACAGGATCGCTCATGGGATTTGCTCGACTCAGGTGGGGCGGAGTAACACGTTAAGCAGGCTGACTACGCATGCCACCGCTGAGACTTATACGCAGGCGGCAGCAGTACGGATTCCTTTAGACAGTCCAGACCTTGATCACGTGTTCGATCGCGCGGATATCGGCTAGCGTGTCGGATGACACTTCGCCTTCGACGTCGATCAGGTTGTAGGCAACGTCGCCGCGGCTCTTGTTCAACATGTCGCCGACGTTGATGTCGCGTTCAGCGAGCACGGACAGGATCCGGCCGAGCATGCCCGGCACGTTCTTGTTGACGATCGCCAGGCGCGACGAGCCTTCACCGCGGTCGAGAGTCAGGTTTGGGAAATTGACCGAATTGCGGATGTTGCCGTTTTCGAGGAAGTCGCGCAGCTGGTCGACGGCCATCACCGCGCAGTTGTCTTCGGCTTCGTCAGTGCTCGCGCCTATGTGTGGCATCAAAATCGTTTTCGGATGTCCTAGCAGGTCAGGCGTCGGGAAATCACTGACATAGGTGGCAAGACGTCCACTGTTGAGGCCTTCGAGTAGCGCACCATTGTCGACAATGGCATCGCGCGAGAAATTCAGCAACACCGCGCCTGTCTTAAAATAGTTGATGATCTTGCGATCGATCAGGTTGCGCGTGTTGTCGAGCACGGGCAGGTGCAAGGTAACGAAGTCGGAACGCGAAATCAGCGAGGTCAGGTTTTCCTGCTTTTCCACCTGGTTGGCGACACGCCATGCGGCGTCGACCGATAGCGCGGGGTCATAGCCCAGCACTTTCATGCCGAGCTCGATTGCGACATCGGCGACGACTGCGCCGATTGCACCGAGTCCGACTACACCGATCGTTTTGCCCGCCAGCTCGCCACCTTTGAAGCGCTGCTTCTCTGCTTCAAGCTTCTGGTTGAGTTCGACGTAAGGTGTCTGCGGATCGAGCGTATTGACCCAGTTGATACCCTGCACAATGCCGCGCGCCGATAGCAGCAGTCCGCACAGCACGAGTTCCTTTACCGCGTTTGCGTTCGCGCCAGGCGTATTGAAGACCACGACCCCCTGCCGCGTGTAATCCTCGACCGGAATGTTGTTGACGCCGGCGCCAGCGCGCGCGACGGCCTTGAGATTGGGATTGAGGTGATCAGCGCCGAGCTTGTGGCTGCGCACAAGGATCGCATCCGCGTCCCTGATATCGGAAGCGACCTGGTACTCCTGGCGAGGAAAACGCGACAGGCCTTTGCCGGAGATCTGGTTGAATGTCTGAATTTTGTACATCGGGCTTACCTGATTGACTTTCCCGTAACGGACCGCCCCCGTCACGGCAGGCCCCCGAACACGAGGGTTTAGCTGCCGCATCGCGGCCGTAATTTGCGCGCTCTCCAGAATCCCGAAGGCGGGGCATTTATACAAAGAAACCCGGTAGAATTCCAGCAAGGATACGCCTGCACAGAGAGGTCGCGGGGCTTGGTCGAAGTAGTCGAAACACGCAGTCCAAACTGGCATGTGTACATCATTCGTACCGCCGCTGGACTGCTGTACACCGGGATTAGCACGGACCCCCTGCGGCGCCTCCAGGAACACGAATCGAGCAAGAAAGGCGCGCGCAGCCTCCGCGGCAAGGGACCACTGCAGATCGTGTTCCAGGCGTATGCAGCTGACCGTAGCATTGCCAGCATTCTCGAAGCGCGCATCAAGCGCTTGAGTCGCGCGCAAAAACTGTTGCTGATTCGCGGCGATGTCACCGTGAGCCGCCTTCTGATTGTTCCCGATTGCTGATCATTGTCCCGCATTTGCGGACAGGTACCGGCTTCCTTCGCTATAATTCACGGGTTTTTGCACCCGGTGATTTCCATGTCAGATATCAAGCAACAGATGCAGCAGTTGGGGCAGCGCGCACGCGCAGCATCCCGGCTCATGGCGGCGGCCGAAACGCGCGTCAAGAATTCCGCCCTGCATGCCACCGTGGATGCGATCGACGCCGCGCGCGCGACGCTGACGGCTGCGAATAGCAGAGACCTCGACGCAGGTCGCGCAAAAGGCTTGTCCGATGCCATGCTGGATCGCCTCGAACTGACTCCGAAGCGCGTCGACGGCATGATCGAGGGCTTGCGTCAGGTAGCCACGCTGGCGGACCCGATCGGCGAAATCGGCGACATGCGCTATATGCCAAGCGGCATCCAGGTGGGGCGTATGCGCGTTCCGCTTGGCGTCATCGGCATTATTTACGAATCGCGTCCCAACGTTACGGTGGAAGCGGCGAGCCTGTGCCTGAAGTCGGGCAATGCGTGCATATTGCGCGGTGGCTCTGAAGCATTGCACTCCAACACGGCGATTGCCGCATGCATCCGCCAGGGGCTGCTGAAAGCCGGCTTGCCTGAAGCGGCCGTGCAAGTCGTCGAAACCGTCGATCGCGCCGCCGTCGGCGAACTCATCACGATGCCGCAATATGTCGACGTCATCGTGCCGCGCGGCGGCAAAGGCCTCATTGAGCGCATCAGCAAGGATGCGCGAGTGCCGGTCATCAAGCACCTCGATGGCGTGTGTCACGTTTACATCGATGATAGCGCGGATCTCGATAAGGCAATGCGCATAGCCTTGAACGCGAAGACGCATCGTTACGGGGTCTGCAATGCAATGGAAACGCTGCTTGTGTCATTCAGCATTGCCGAGAAAGTGCTGATCCCGCTCGTCGAGAAGTTTCGTGAGCTTGGCGTCGAGCTGCGCGGCTGCAATCGTACGCGCGCAATCATGTCGGGTATTGCGCAGGCCACCGAGGAAGACTGGTATGCGGAATACCTTGCGCCAATCCTTGCGATCCGCATTGTCGACAAGCTCGATGATGCCATCGAGCACATCAACAAGTACGGCTCGCAGCATACCGACGCGATTGTCACCGAGGATTACTCGCGAGGCCGGCGTTTCCTGCGCGAGGTGGATTCGAGTTCGGTGATGATCAACGCCTCAACGCGCTTTGCCGATGGCTTCGAGTACGGCCTTGGCGCCGAAATCGGCATCTCCACTGACAAGATTCACGCACGCGGACCAGTAGGGCTCGAAGGACTGACTTCGCAAAAGTACATTGTGCTCGGAGACGGGCATGTGCGTGCGTAACCGGAACGCGCAGTGAGCGCGCCGCGCATCGGTATCATGGGCGGGATGTTCGATCCCGTGCATAAAGGTCACTTGCAACTGGCGCAGGCAGCCCTCACATACTGCCGGCTTGACCTGGTGAAGCTCATTCCCTGCGGGACTCCGGTGCATCGCGATAGAAGCATCGCCACTGCCGCGCAACGCGTTGCAATGCTGCGCCTGGCTTGTGGCGACGATGCCCGTCTGCAGGTGGATACGCGGGAAGTCGATAGCCCGGCGCCGTCCTACACCTATGACACCGCCGCGGCCCTGCGCAGCGAAAACCCGGAGGCTGCATTGTTTCTCGTGCTCGGGCTCGACGTGTTTCTTGCATTTGACACCTGGCACCGGTGGCAGGACCTGCTCGGCCTCGTGCATTTGCTGGTCGCGGTTCGCCCCGGCTACACCTATGCATCATGCAAGCTCGCGCGCGCGTTTCATCAGGAAGTCGGCGCGCGCATCGCCACCACGGCGGAGGCGGCAACAAAGTATTCGGCCGGTCGGATTTTGATGGCTGCACTGGATTTGCCCGATATTTCATCGACACAGGTGCGGCGCGCGATACGCGTTGGCGACGACGCTTCCGCGCTCTTGCCGCCAGTAGTCGCCGGGTACATCGCCACCAACCAGCTATATAGATGACGTGGTAATAACAGGAAACGCAGGACAACAATGAGGTACATGCATTGAAAGCAACCAAATTACGTGATTTCGTCGTCAAGGCCGTCGAAGACATGAAAGGCCACGACGTGAAGTCGCTGGACATCGAGAAGCTGAGTTCAATCGCCGACTACATGGTGGTGGTCACCGGCACATCGAGCCGTCATGTCAAATCCATTGCAGAGGAAGTGTCGAAGCGCTGCAAGGAGGCCAACATTCCGATCAAGGGTTTCGAAGGTACCGAGCAGGCGGAGTGGGTGTTGCTCGATCTCGGGGA
>JBEGWB010000111.1:0-11049 GCA_041178065.1 Pseudomonadota bacterium
CGCCAAGACGGATCTGGTTGTCGGGCCAGCGTGGCGCGGCCGCGCTGCTGGTCTCGGTAATACTGTCGATGAGGGCTTTGTATTGCAGCGTGAATACTTCAGCGCCGCCTGTCGGCACGATTGATTCGCCCCAGACCTGGCGGCTGTCGTCGCGTGCGCGGAAACCCTCTACCGTAATCTGCTGTCCCGCCTGCAGCGTGTCTTCGGCCCAGCCATTCAGTTCGAGCAGTTGCGGACTTTCGAGTTCCACGTACCAGGGCAGCGTCGCCCCTTCAGTCTCGACGAGCATGAACACATGCACATGCGGGAAGGACCAGTCGACGCGGCTGATCGTGCCGGTCAGGGTTTCGGCGCGCGCGGGGTCGAACTTCGTCGTCATGCCGTGGTGCGCCTCGGCGCTTGCGGACAACAGCGCGCAGGCAGTGGCAAGTGCGAACAGCTGGCGGGATTTGCAGAAAAATGTGTGCATCGCGTGGGACTCGCAAGAACGACTGTGGGACATCACGGAAAGATCGGCTGGCTGCGATCCATTTCCTCGTACTCGGTGCCGAGCATCAGGTCGTAGGCCATGTTCGCGTCCTGGCAGACGAACTGGAACGTTTCACCCGGCGTCCAGTTCATGTAGAAGCCGCTGGACCATGACGCGGTGTACGCCCCTGGATCGTCGATCGTGATTTCGTATTTGAGCTGCTCGAGCGACAGCCGCGTGAATTTCTCAACGAGGTGCAATTGCTCGGTGTGCGGGGAACCTTCGGCATCGAACCACATTTTTTCGTTGAAACCGACCGTGTCGACGACGAGCGTGTCGCCTTCCCAGTGACCGATCGAATGGCCGTGATAGCTTGGCTTCACGTTGTCCGGATGACCGCGTCCATCCATCCAGATTTCGCGATAATGACGCGGGCCGCCGGTGGGGAAAATGTAGATTTTCTGCATGTCGGGGAATTCGACGATCTGCGTGCCATAGGCGGTTGCGACTTCACGCGGTCCCGGCGAAGGCTTGCAGCGCACGTAGGGTTCGAAGCGTGTGCGCGAGCGCGCGGTGAACAGCGCTTTGGCCCAGGGCTGGTACGGCACTTCGGTGTACTTGATCTTGGGGAAGTTCGTGGGGTCGTTGGCCGCATCCTCATAGGGCGTATGCGCGATGATCGATCCCTCTGGGATTTCGTCGAACAGCACGAGCATTGGCCGCGAACCGAAGCCTTCCCAGCTGCCAACAAGGCCGGGCGCCGAACCGAGCAGCGCGCGGCCGTTTGCATCGCGCGGCGGCGGCGTGGTGCCGATCGTCGCGGGCGGCGGCGTGGAACCGGCGCTCAGCGGCTGCTGGCCATTGGCATCGAGCGCCGCGCCCGGTTGTACCTGTGCGGCAGGCGACGCTTCCTGCTGTTCCTGCTGCGAGCAGGCCGTCAGTGCCGCGAGCGCGGCGCAGGCCAGTGCAAGAGCGCGTAGGTTCATGCGTATCTCCGGAATCTTCGAGTTCAGGAGACAGGACCTCCCGCAAGTCGAGAGCGATGCTAGCAGGGAAGACTGTCCGTGTTGAGGTCCGGGTGGTTCGCTTGCAAGCCGCTGCGGACCTCGTCATATTGCGCGCGCAAACTTCGCAAACCGAGGACTCCTCCATGAAAAGAACTGCAATCATCGCCCTGTTGTTAAACCTGTGCGCCATCGGCGCGGCGCATGCGCAAAGCTATGGCCCGAATGTCACGCTCGAGCAGGCGCGCGCCATCGTCGCCGCCGCCGAAGCCGAGGCCGTGAAGCAGAACCTGAGTGTCGCGATCGCCGTGGTCGATACCGCCGGCAACCTCGTCGCCTTCGTCAAACGTGACGATACGCAAACTGCAAGCGTGCAGGTATCGCAGGCGAAAGCGGCCTCGGCTGCCGTGTTCAAGCGTCCCACCAAAGCCTTCCAGGACACCCTCGCTGCCGGCGGCGTCGGGCTGCGCGTACTGACGCTCGACGGCGTCGTCGCGGCCGAAGGCGGCGTACCGGTAACCGTCAATGGCGCGATCGTCGGCGCGATCGGCGTGTCGGGCGGCACCTCGGAACAGGACGGCGTGATCGCGGCGGCAGGTCTTACGGCCGTTCAGTAGCACAGGGCAGCAGTGCCGGCTCGTCGGCACTGCTGCTGGTGTCGCTGCTTTTATCAGGTTGTCTCGTAGGGCTTTTCATTCGTCCCGAGCCCGGCCACGCCAGGCATCCGTCGCCGCGTTGCGGGCGAGCTGGTGCATTCCTATATGACTCTTGCCCATATAGCGCGGCTTGCCGTAAAAGTTACAGCGCAGTGAGCCAGGGGAGCAGGCTATGGCCAAAATCAAAACCAGCAAGACCGATGTCAGCGTCGCAAAGTTCGTAGCCGCGATACCTAATGAAACCCGGCGTGCCGACGCCGCGGCCATCATCAAGTTGATGCAGAAGGTCAGCGGCAGGAAGCCGAAGATGTGGGGGCCGACGATCGTCGGCTTCGACGAGTATCACTATCGCTACGCGAGCGGCCATGAAGGCGACATGTGCATGATCGGCTTTTCACCGCGGAGCGCGGCGCTGGTGCTGTATGTGCTGAGCAGCGTGGACGTCGAGCAATTCCTGCCGCAGCTCGGCAAGCACAAGCGCGGCAAGGGTTGCCTCTACATTAACAAGCTGGCAGATGTGGACCTTGCGGTGCTGGAACAGCTGACGCGCGCCAGCTACGCGTGGATGGTGAAGACCCACCGGCGCTCAAGCCGCTAGCACTCCTCGCTTCGCCCGCTCCCTGTGAATAGCGACGCGCTGATCTCAGACGCTTTCGATTGCCGTGACCGTGCAGACAGCGCCCGCGACCTGCCAGCGGATATTGAGCTCATGCAGGAACATCGCGTAGTCGCGTTGCTGCCCTTGCCTGATATGCACCGCGGGACGCGGATCCTGCCGCAGCACTGCCGTAATGAAGGCCTCGAGTTCCGGATGTCGCTGCGCATGTGGCGTCAGTTGCGCGCGCGCTTCGGTGCTGAATATGACGTCCAGTTGCGCCACGGGCGCGTCGGGCGCATAGCCGCCGGTGGCGCCCGCCACTGTATCGGCATAGGGGAGGTAAGGCTTGATATCGATGATCGGCGTGCCATCGAGCAGATCGATGCCGCGCACGCGCAGCACCAGTTCGGCCCCTCGCTGCTGATAGTCTAGAAACTCCACCACCGACAAACCGAGCGGGTTGGGGCGGAAGGTCGAGCGCGAGGCGAATACCCCAACTTTCGTGCTGCCACCAAGCCGCGGCGGTGTCACGGTCGGGCTCCAGCCCTGCGCAGCGGTTTCGTGAAATACGAACAGCAGCCAGAGATGGCTGAACCGTTCGAGTCCGCGCAGTGCGTTGATATCCGCAAACTCGGCCTCGAACACGAGTTCGCCAATGGCTTCACGCACGAGGTTCGGCTGCCGCGGAATGGCGAATTTCTGCTTGTACGGACTGCGCAGCATCGCCACGGGCCTGAACTGCATGCCGCTGCCAGGTTGCGCCGCCATGAATCAGAGACCAGTGTCGACGACGGGAATGAAGCGGTAACCGATGCCCGGCTCGGTTTCGATGTAGCGGGGACTTCCGGCGTTGTCCTGCAGTTTCTGGCGCAGCTTCTGGATCACGTTGCGCAGGTATTGCGTGTCTTCGGTATGCGTCTTGCCCCAGATGTGCTCGAGCAGCGCCGTTTGCGTGACGAGCCTGCCGGGTGAGTGCATCAACTGCAAGAGTACCGCCCACTCCTTGCGGGTCAGCGACACCGCCTCGCTGTTCAGCGTCACGCGGCGCGTGGCTTCGTCGACGACGAGTACCTGGTCGTTGAACATCATCGCGTTTTTTCGCTGCAAGGATCCGGTGATCTCCAGCGTGCGCCGCACCCGCGCGAGCAATTCGTTGACGCTGAACGGTTTGACGATGTAGTCGAAGGCGCCCATGTTGAGGCAGGCGACTTTTTCGGTTTCGGCGTCGCGCACCGACAGCACCATGACCGGCGCGCGCGTTTCACGCACGATGCTCTGCAGCACGTGCTTGCCGTCGAGGTCGGGCAGGCCGAGGTCAAGAATGATGAGGTCGGGCTGGGACTGTACGGCCTTGGAGATGCCGGTGCGGCCGTTTTCCGCGCTGATGACATCGTACTGTTGCGATCCAAGGCTGATGCGCAGGAATTTCTGGATCTGCGGCTCGTCGTCGATCACCAATATCCGGGTCATGTCGTTTCCTGCCTGGGTCCGCGCTGCGGCCAATGCGGGTAGTCGCGCTCAACCTTCATTGGAACTTTCCCCGCTCTTCGAGGGCACTACCGGGAGAGTTAATTCCACGCAGTGATTATAGCCATCGGTTGCGGGAACGACACGCACCTCGCCGCCGTGCACGGCCATGATGCTGCGGCAGATGCTCAGGCCAAGCCCGGTGCCTTTTTCATAATGATCGCCGAGGCTGAAGGTGTAGAACTGATCGAACACTTTTCCCCACTCCGATTCCGGAAGGCCGGGGCCGTGGTCCTGCACCCGGATCGTAACCCGGCTGTCGTCGCCAAAGGCGCTGACCCTGACGGCATCGTTGCGTCCGCCGGCTTTCAGTGAGTTGTCGATGACATTGAACAGCGCCTGCTCGATCAGCGCCGCATGCACGTGCAGCGGCGGAATCGCGCCTTCCTGCCGAAAGTACACGTTGTGACCGGGGCGCTGGCGCGTAAGGCGCTTCTCGAGCACGTGCCAGATTTCTTCCACGGAAACCCAGTCGCGCGTCAGCGCAAGCTTGCCGTGGCCGAGTTTCGTCATGTCGAGCAGGTTCTGGATGTAGCTCTCAAGACGCCGCGACTCGCTGATGATCGAGTCGAGCAGCGCGTCGGCATCCTCGGTGCTGAGATCGTCGCGCAGGTCGCGCAGCGAAGTCGCCGCGCCAAGCATCGTTACCAATGGCGTCTTCAGGTCGTGCGATACCGAGGCCAGCAGCGAGGCACGCAAGCGTTCCTCGTCGCTCTTGCGTTCAGCATCCTTCAATACGCGCGCGGCGTCATCGAGCCGCGCGAGCTGCCGGCTCAACCTCCCGGCGATGGTGCCGGCGAGAAAGGCAAATATGAAGAAAACGCCGACGGCGACCACGTCGCCGGGTTCTTCGATCGGAAAGGCCGTCGTGGGTGTTTTATGAATGAAGGTGAACTGCATGTATGCGACGACCGCGCAGGCCAGCACGGCGATCTGGCGCGCGTGCAACGAGGTATACAGTACACAGCACAGGTACAGCAGCAGCAGGGTCGAGCGGCTGATCAGCGCTTCCGGGATCTGGCCCACCAGCGTGACGAGCACCGGCAGACCAAGCCACCACTGCATGCTGCGTAACAGGGCGCGCGCCTGGGTCTTCACCATTTCCAGAACTCCGGCGTAAAGATGATGACGAGGGCGAGGTATTCCAGGCGGCCAAGCATCATCGCCGCCGCCAGCACGTACTTCGCGGCATCGGGCAAGGACCCGAAGTTGTCGACCGGCCCGATGACGTCGCCAAAACCAGGACCCACGTTCATCAGTGCGCTGACTGCGCCGGTCGTACTCGTCACGAAGTCGAGGCCAGTGGCGGCCAGCAGCGATGCGCAGATCGACCAGGTAATGATGACGAAGAAGAAATAGGCTAGTGCCGATACCAGCACGTCTTCGTGGATCGGGCGGTCGTTGTAGCGGCGCGAGTAAGAGACTCCCGGATGCAAGGCGCTGTGGATGTGCTCGCGCATGAAGATGCCGAGCAACTGGAAGCGGAACAGCTTGACGCCGCCAGTCGTCGAGCCGGAACAGCCGCCGGCGAACATCAGGTAAAAGAACACGACGAGCGGGAAGCTTCCCCACAGCGTGTAGTCCTCGCTGGCGAAGCCGGTCGTCGTCATGATCGAAATGATGTTGAACAGCGTGCTTTCCAGCAGGTCGGCGAAGTTGGCGTCGGGGCTGGCGTTAGCGCGCCACAGCGCGACGAGCAGCGTGTTCAGCAGGATCAGCGCGAGCAGCAGCCGCACCTGCGTATCCTTGAACAGCAGCAGAGGATTGCGGTGCATGACGCTCAGTACGATCAGCAGGAAAGGGCAGGCCCCGAGCACCATGAACACGCTGGCGACGAGCTCGAGATGCGTACTGCTGAAGTGCGCAAAGGAGTCGGGGTAGGTCGAGAGTCCGCCCGTCGACACCGTTGTCAGCGCATGATTGATCGCGTCGAACCAGTTCATGCCGAACCAGCGATAAGCCAGTACGCAGGCAAAGTTGGTCAGCACGTATACAGCCATGATATTGGTGGCGATCTTGCCGATGCGCCCGCTCTCGAGCTGCGACCATTCGGATGACTCGCTGCGAAACAGCCGCATGCCGCCGACCTTCAGCGAGGGCAGGATCGCGACCGCCACGATGATCACGCCGATGCCGCCGATGAACTGCATCAGCGAGCGCCACAACAGCACGCCGCGCGGGATCTCGCTATAGTCGGCGAAGATCGACGCGCCTGTGGTCGTCACACCGGACACCGTTTCGAACAGGGCGTCGGTGAAGCTGATCTCCAGGCTCGAGTAAAGGAAGGGGAAGGTGCCTGTCAGGCACAGCAGTACCCAGTTGAAGGCCGTGATCATGAACAGCGCGCGCGGCTGCATGTGTTGCAGGGGGCCGGCGCTGATCCTGAACAGCAATGCTGCAAGGGCGTAGCAGGTCAACGCGCTCCAGAGATAGTCCTGCGCTTCGTCCCAGTCGCGAAGACTCGCGAGAATCGGCAGCAACATGACACTGCCCCACAGCAGCATGACAAAAGCCGATATCTTGATGGCGGGGCGGAACAGCTTCATGCGGGACCAGGACACGCGGAACAGGCCGGCACTGTAGTGGAATTACCCTTGAAAACCAATAAGGCCCGGTCGCCGCTTGCCCAGGCCCAGGGCTGTTGCCGTTTACTGATATCTGGGACAATCCACACCCGTTTTCTATCTTCGATCCCTCCTTTAATCACGGACCACACCATGCAGATCGCCGAAGACAAAGTCGTCAGTTTTCATTACACCTTGAAGGACGCGAGTGGCGCGCAGCTCGAAAGTTCGCAGGGCGCTCAGCCGATGACCTACCTGCATGGCCACGACTCCCTGCTGAAAGGTCTTGAGGAGGCGCTGGTCGGGAAGAGCACGGGCGCCACCTTCAGCGTCACGCTGACGCCTGACCTGGCTTTCGGCGAACTGCGTGAAGACAACGAACTGCGTGTGCCACTAAGCCAGCTGCGCGGTTCGAAAAAGTGGGAGCCGGGCATGCAGGCCGTCATCCAGACGCAGCATGGCCACCAGCAGGTCACCGTCCTGAAGGTCGGACATACGATGGCTACCGTTGACACCAACCATCCGATGGCGGGCAAGACGCTGGTGTTCGATGTCGAAGTCGTCGAAGTGCGCGAAGCCTCGCACGAGGAGCTGACGCATGGACATGCGCACGGTCCCGGCGGGCATCACCACTAGGCCGCGCTGACATGGAAGCCCTGCTTGCAGCCGACGATATCTCGTCCGTCATCCAGCTGGCGGTAGCGCCGGTGTTCCTGCTGGCCAGTATCGCGGGCACGCTGAACGTGCTGTCGATGCGCATGGGCCGCATCATCGATCGCGGCCGTGTGCTGAACGAGCGTCACCGCGCTGAAGGCACGGCCGAATTTACTGAATGCGACACTGAGCAGCGCCTGCTCGCGCGCCGTGCCCGCCTGATCAACCGCGCGATTGCCCTGTGCACGATGAGTTCGCTGTTCGTGTGCCTCGTCATTGTCGTGCTGTTCCTCGACGCGCTGTACGCGCTGCGCCAGGAACGGCTCATCGCGATGCTGTTCATCATCGGCCTGTTGAGCCTGATTGCGGCGCTGCTGATTTTCCTGCGCGAGATCGGCCTGAGCCTGCGCGCCTTCCGTTTCGGGCCTTACAAGGTCAACCAGTTTTAAGCGCGTCCGCGACGAGCTGGTCAAGCGAGGCATCGGCGCGGAATCCTGCCTTCTCGGCACCTGGTAACTGCAAGGGTGGATAACTGCCGAAGTTGAACTGCACCCAGGGATCGGGCTGCCAGTCTACGAGATCGGTAACGTGCTTTATTCCGCCGTGACGTCCCGCCACTTCGACAAGATCGCCTACGGCCACGTGCAGCGCCGGAAGCATGAAGGTGCGGCAGGCATCGAAGTCGCGCTGCGCCGCGTGCAGCAGGTTGCGCACGCAGCAGCCCACCGACATCAACCAGCTCCGCGCATCCGCGGTCACCGGACTCTTGCAGCGCCGGCCGGCGGCAAGCTCGCGAATCAGGTCGCTGAAAAAAATCGACACCGCGCCATTTGGCTCGGGCGGGCGCGCAACGATGCCCGGCAGCCGCAGCGAGACACCCTTGATCCACCCGCGTCGCGCGTAATCGTTGATCAGCACTTCGCCGATCACCTTGTGCGCACCGTAGGTCAGTGTGGGCGCTGGCAGCGTGTCATCAGTCACGAGCGAGACCTGTGGTTTTCCATACACGGCGATCGAGCTGGCGAACACGACACGCGCTGGTTGGTCGACGCGTTGCGCCTTCAGTGCATCGAGCAGGCGCAGCATGCCGAGTACGTTAACCTCGACTGCCAGCGCCGGATCCTGCTCGCTGCGTCCGCTTGGCACGGCGGCAAGATGGAAGACAAGGTCGGCCGGCGGTGTCAGCGCCTGTTGCAATATCAGCGGATCGGCGAAGCTGCCCTCGACCCAGCGCACCAGCGGATGGGGCGCGCCGCGTTGCACATCGACCGCCGTGATCTGCAGTGTGCCGGAGTCGGTACCGGGCAACTGACGCGCAACGAGCGCGGCAAGCAGGTGCTGGCCGATAAAACCGCCGGCCCCGGTGACGACTATATGCATGTCAATAAACGTCCCGCTGGTAGCGTTTATCCTGGCGCATCCTGACGAGATACTGCCGCGCGGCGGCCGCATCCATACTGCCATGCTCGGCGATGATCTGTTGCAGTGTTTGCTGCACACCCTCGGCCATGTGGCGCGCATCCCCGCACACATACAGGTAAGCGCCGCGCTGCAGCCAGTCAAACAACTGCGCCGACTGTTCCAGCATGCGCTGCTGCACGTAAACCTTGTGGTCCTGGTCGCGCGAGAAGGCGAGATCGAGGCGCTGCAAGGTTCCATCCTGCACGTACGCCGTCAGTTCGCGCTCGTACAGGAAGTCGGCGCTGCGGCGCGGATTGCCGAAGAATAGCCAGTTTCCACCGCTGGCCCTCTGCGCGGCTCGATGCTGCAGGAACGCACGAAACGGCGCGATGCCGGTGCCGGGGCCGATCATGATGACGGGCACCGAAGTATCGAGCGGCAGACGGAAATTGGGGTTCGATACGACGAACACTGGCACGCGGTCGCCTTCGTGGACGCGCCAGCCAAGGAAGCCCGACGCGGCGCCGATGCGCGTTTCATCTTCCTGCACGTAGCGCACCATGTTGACAGTCAGTGCGACGCGGCACGGATCCACCAATGGCGACGAGGCGATCGAATACTGCCGCGGTGTCATGCGTCGCAGGCAGGAGAGCAGTTGTTCGGCGCTGACCTGCGCCTTGTACTGCTTCAGCACGTCGATGATCTGGCGCTGGTCGAGGTAGGCTTTCAGTTCTTTCGTGTCGCTCGCAAGTTGCGCCAGCGGCGCCAGTCCGGTCGCTTCGGCGTAATGCTTGATGAAACCGGGATGGACCTGCGTCAGTTCAAAAGCATGCAGCAGCGCGAATTCGAGCGACTGGATCTTGCCTTCCACGCTGACGAGTTCCGCCGCATCTAGCCCGCAGGTACGGATGATGTCGGCGGCCAGCGCCGGATCGTTGCGGACCCAGATGCCAAGCGTATCGCCAGGCATGTAACTCAGCCCGGAATCGGCAAGGTCGATTTCGATATGCCGCACGTCCTTCATCGAGGAGTTGGAGGTAAGACGTTGCTGGGTCAGCAGCACGGCGGGGTAGGGATGGTTGCGATCAAACGTGGGCGATACTTCAGACATGCGCGGATTCACAGCAAATAAGCGTGATGTTAGCTCGTGTGTACGTCGTTTAACCACCAGGATTCGCGCCTCTCCTTGCTACGATTCCGGCCGGCAAAAAAGCCGTCAATACAGACACTTACCTTAAGCGCTGTAGTTTTTAGCGGGAGATTACCAGACAGGCCGACCAGGCCTGGGCGATGGATTTGCGTTTGATCGCAGCGCCGCAGGTCGCGTGTCAGATGTTTGATGGTGGTGGACGATGCCACGCATGAGAAAGTGACAATGATCGCTGAACGCGCAAGTAGTGGTATTATGTCGATATTACGATAGAGCTGACCTGTAAGGAACACGGGTATCTACAGATCATCGGGGCGGGCAACGCTCAGGGATTGGTCGGGAGGGCAATGCTTAGCTGGTGTCGGGCGCATGGTTTGAAGCGTCGTCTGACCACGCCGCGTGCTTGATGCTTGGCGCAGGGGGTAGAACGAAGAGAGACCCAAGGAGGCTTTGGGGGAATTGACGCTAGCTGGCATGCAGAGCGTTACAGTTGATCCTGGACGCTGGGGCCAGATGCTACTGACTACTCGGGGCGAAGGGGGCTGGTTCTTGTGGTAACGTTTATGGAACTACTGAGGGGGCGGCCGCTTACCTCAGAGAACATGAGCAGGGCGTTGGCCGCGTTATATGGCGGCGTCGGCGCCAATCTTGATCCGCGAAACTGGGGCCAAATCCTTGCCAGTCCAGACCCTCTGGCTGCTGCAGAGGACGCGCTCAAAAAAATGTATCAGGATCCAGCATACCTGCTGAAAAACGCAGAGAGCCTGATAGACAAGGGTTACACCGCAAACGATATAGTTCTCACCTATAAAGGCTTATCGGACAAGCTGGCTTTCAAGTTAACCACGACATGGGCAGCAGAATCACGCTTTGCTGAAGCTGCAAGCTTGGCCATCGAGTCAGTAAAAGAGGCAGCTAATAAGGACCAAGTCACAAAAAATAGCACGACATCCGAGCAGATAGCCCGCGAGCAGGTACGCGAGCAGGAAGCTCTGGCGCCACCGCCACCGCCACCGCCACCGCCAC
>JBEGWB010000112.1:0-84099 GCA_041178065.1 Pseudomonadota bacterium
AAGCCCTTCTCGATCCAGCAGTTGCTGGCGACGCTGGAAGAACTGACGAAGTCCTGATCTGGTTCGCGTGCCGTCCCGCTAGTTGTGTGTGCTTTGTCGCGGGTTCGGGATACCGCCGGGATTCAAGTTGCTGCTAGTTGCGGCGCCCGAGGGGCGGGGTTGCGCTACTTTCGATAGTTGCGTGTTCTGGACACCCACGGGATTTGGGTTGCTGCTGGTCTCTGCGCCAGAGTGTCGGGGCTGTGCTGCCTCTGGGGCGGCGCGGAGCGTGCGTCTGCCGCGTGAACAAAGGCCTCGGCGCCACCACCGCATGCGGAATGCCGCAAGCGGCGGCGGGCTGCATCTCCGCTACGCGGAGATGCTTTCAGCCGAGCAAGCTCGGCTGAACCGGCCTTTGTTCACGCGGCAGACGCGGAATCGCCCCAGACGCAGCACAGCCCCGACCCTTGGGGGGAAACAGCTGTCGGTTCCGCGGGTATCAGTCTTGCGCAGCGGGAGGAGCAGCTCATCGCTAAATGGGGTCAGAGCCTATTTGTTTTGTTAAGACGTCTGGCTAATCGAGTTTTTGTGACCTTTCGATGGCGACCCTATCGGCGCAATGCAATGTCCTGCGAAGCAGATCCGGGATTCTGCGTTTGTCGGCGTCGACCTTCGCCAGCAACTGTTTTCTGGTCGACGCAAATCCAACAACTACGCCAACGCGCAACTGCATCTGCCAGGACCAGGTCTGTGTGGCTTAAGGCCCACTATAGCGAGCGCCTGCATGAGACACCTGGGTGAAGACCGCATACACAATGCAGCTTTGTACTCGGCTGCGCGCCCCTCGCTGTTTCGGTAATCGGCACGAGTGGGCCTGAGGAGTGGCGAATAGCCGGTGACAGGAGACACTTCACGCGACGGCAGAAGACTCCCCGGAAGTACCAGCGTACGACCGCAACACTGAACCTGGAAGCGAGGTCGACTCATGAGTGTTCACCACAGGCGCAACTCGCCATGCGATCGCTGAAGTACAAGCCAGCCCATAGCCGCATTGGAAGTCGTCTTCCTGAATAAATGGGCTCTGACCCCATTTAGCGGTTCGCCACTCCTGCCGTCGCGGCAAGGCTGACACCCGCGGAACTCATAACTGCATCTGCCCGAGGGTCGGGGCTGTGCTGCGCCGAGGCCTTTGTTCGCGCGGCAGACGCACGCTCCGCGCGCCCCAGAGGCAGCACAGCCCCGACACTCCCGCGTCGAGACCAGCAGCAACTTAAATCACGGGGGTGTCCAGAACAGCAACAGAGAAAGCACCCGCAACAAAGCTGGCTCACTAATTGCACCTACTCTGCAAACACGCCGCGTGCGTCAACTTTTTGTCGACCAGCAGATGAACCAGGTTTTGCCTCCAACGCACACCCCCGCGTGGCTCGAAGCCGCCGCGTTCGGGTTTGCGCTGTGTGATGAGCACATGACGGTGGTGCAAACGAATGGCAGGTTCAGGGAATTTATCGCGCGCGACCTTGCCCCCCCGCAAAGCCTCTTCGACCTTCTCGAACTGCACCAACACCAGCGCACACAGATCGCCGCAAGCATCAGCGAGCACGGCCAGTGGCAAGGCCTGCTGCGTTACGACACACGCGCATTGAAAGCGGAGATTCGCACCGTTGACATCAGCGCCAGTCATGTCGTGTCGTTGATCGACTACTCGGCCGATCTCCACCATCTCCAGACCCTGATGGACGCCAGGAACATAGCCGAGAAATCCAGTGAGGCTAAATCACGCTTCCTGGCACACATGAGCCATGAACTGCGCACGCCACTGAATGCAATCAGCGGCTTTACGCAGTTACTGAAAATCGCAACGGGACTCAACGCGCAGGAACGTGACAATGTCGCCGAGATCGAGAAAGCTGGCGCATCCCTGCTCGGCCTGATCAACGACATCCTTGACCTCAGCCGCGTCGAAGCCGGCAGACTCAAATTCAGCGAGGAGCACATCGACCTCCGCGCGCTGGCATACGAATGTGTACAGCTCGTGACACCGATGGCCGCGCACAAGAACGTCGGCATCGATGTGCACATTGCGAGTGATAGCCTCCTGCTCGCCGACTATGTGCGGCTGAAGCAGATCCTGCTGAACCTGCTGTCCAATGCAATCAAGTACAACCATGAGGGCGGTGAAGTCAGCCTGCACGGACTGCGTACGCACGATAACAAACTGCGCCTCGAAATCCGCGATAGCGGCGCCGGCATCGCGCCGGAACACATGCAAACGATCTTCTCGCCCTTCGATCGGCTGGGCGCCGGAAGCATCGAAGGCAGCGGCATCGGCCTGTTGATCACGCGTCGGCTGGTTGCCTTGATGCAGGGAGAAATCGGTGTTTTCAGCATCCCGGAACGCGGCAGCGTGTTCTGGCTGGAGTTGCCGCGTAAACGCCGGTCGGTGCTCGAGAGCATGCTGCAGGACATCGAAACCACGGAACCGCAATGGCCTGACCTCGCCTCTGCCGGCCGCAGCGTGGCGTGGATCGGGGAAGGCAGTGCGCTGTTCACCCTGCTCGATCGCTTGCGTGAACTGCGCCCGGCGCTGCACCTGCAACGATATACCAGCCTGGCTGACCTGAGCGCGGATAGCGCGGCAAGCCACGACCTGGTGTTCATCCCGAAAAACGCTATGCAGGAAGGATTTGCCGACTCGCTGTCGAAACATCTCAAGGCCGTGCAGGTTCATGTCGTTATGGACCACTGCGAGTACCAGAATCCGTCAGCTGCGGAACCAGGACATGCGAGCGTCCGCGACGACTGCAAGCTGACGGCCCTGCTCGCTCTGCTGGACGACATGAATCGGGCGACTGAACAATGATGCAAACCCTTTACACACCAGAGCTGAAAAATGCGCCGATCTTTGTCGTGGACGACGAGCCGGTTAACCTGAAGCTGATCGAACGCATCCTTGAAAGCGGTGGCTTCGAGGACATACATACCATCCAGAATCCCGAACAGGTGCTGGATCTGTACCAGGAACTACGCCCAAATCTGATCCTGCTCGACATCAATATGCCACGGCTCGATGGCTTCGGCGTGCTCGAGCAACTGAAAGAAAAGACCGAGGGCCGTCTGCCGCCGATCGTGTTCCTGACTGCGCAGACCGATACCGAGCATCGCATCAAGGCCTTCGAAAACGGCGTACTCGACTTCATCAGCAAGCCTTTCAATCGCCTCGAGCTGATATCGCGTGTAAAGAACCTGCTGGCGCTGGAGAAAGCACATCGCGAACTTGCGAACCGCAACAACTCTCTTGAAGCCATCGTCAACATGCGAACCGAGGCGCTACGCCGCACACAGTTGCAGGTCGTGCAAAAACTGGGTCGCGCCGCCGAATACCGCGACAACGAAACCGGTGCGCACATCCTGCGCATGAGCAACATTTCGGCGCTGCTCGCGCGCCATCTGGACTTTAATGAAGAGCACGTGCAGGACATCCTGCATGCGAGCCCGATGCATGACGTGGGCAAGATCGCAATTCCCGACAGCATCCTGCTAAAGCCCGGCAAGTTCACGCCGGACGAATGGGAGGTCATGAAGTCGCACACCACGCTTGGCTATAAGATCCTCAGCGGCGCCGATTCAAAGCTGCTGAACCTCGCGAGCGAGATTGCCCTGTATCACCATGAAAAGTGGGATGGCTCCGGTTATCCGGCAGGCCTGAAAGGTGACGAGATCCCCGTCTCATGCCGCATCGTTGCCGCTGCCGATGTTTTCGATGCCCTGCTGTCGCATCGTCCATACAAGCAACCGTGGACTCTCGACGAAGCCATGAACTACATGAACTCACAGAACGGTCTGCACTTCGATCCGCAGATCATCGACATTTTCAACGCCAACCTGAACCAGATCGTGGAAATCCGTTCGCGCTACCAGGATCCGACGCCAGGTGAGTCCCCAATCCATGCGAGGCAACACTCATGAGCGCCACTGAAAAAACTGACTCCCCGACACCCGCAGCTGACCACAAGCCGGCTACGGCACGCACACCTGCACGGGCGAGTAGCAGGCTGCTGTCGGTTGTGAACGGTAAGGAACAGCGCTCTCTGCACCTCAGCCCAATCCTGCAGCAGATCAAGGACGACGGTCCCGCGGTGATAGACGGTGAAGTCGTGCCCGAAGCCGCGACTGCGGCGAGACTGGCAAAGCCTGCCGCAACCGAGACCAAGCCGGCGACTGCGCTCCTTCCGCCGCTGATGAATACCCTGTTCGGAGACAGGCAAACGAAGATCCTGTTCGGCTTCTGCGTGCTACTGAGCATCGGACTTGCCTGCAGCCTGTGGATCTCCTGGCGGCGGCAGCAACATCTTGAAACGGTCGAGTATCTGCTGGAAACACTTGTAGCCGGGCAGCGTTCGTTCGACCGATATTGACGACTATGGACTTGTCAGACGAACTGCTTGTGCAGATGGAAGTCGTCTGTGTCGTCCTGCAGCGAGCTGATCATCTTGTGCAGCTCATCGAATCCTGCAGGTTTCGCAAAATGATAACCTTGCGCAAGATCGCAGCCATTCTGCTGCAGGAATTGCAGCTGGCCCGGGGTCTCGACGCCTTCCGCGACCACAGTCAGGCCCAGACGGTGCGCGAGCATGATGATGGCTGATGCAATCGCCGCCGCATCGCTATCGGTTTCGATATCGGTAGTGAAGGACCTGTCGATTTTGAGGTTACTGAAGGGCAGCCGCTTGAGGAACTTGAGCGAGGAGTAACCAGTGCCGAAGTCGTCGATCGCGAACTTGCAGCCAAGCGCGTGCACGTCCTGCAATGTGCGCGTACTCGACAACACGCTTTCCGTGAACATGTCCTCGGTGATCTCGAGTTCAAGGCACGAGGGGTGCACGCCAGTTTCGTCCAGAATGGCGCGGATCAAGGTCGGCAGGCCACTGTCCGTAAACTGGCGTAGCGACAGGTTCACCGCGACCTTGTAGTTCTTGTTGTACAGCATCTGTTTCTGCTTCACGTCGCGGCAGGCCTGGCGCAACACCCACTCCCCGACCGGAACGATCAGGCCGCTCTCTTCCAGCACCGGCAGGAACTGTTCGGGCGGGCACTGCGCCAGTACCGGATTGTCGCAGCGCAGCAGCGCTTCGAAGCCCTCGATCTCGTTCGTCAGCAGGCTAATCTGCGGTTGGTATATCAGCGCGAATTCGTTGCGCTCCAGCGCCTGGCGCAGGCAAGCCTCCATTTGCGGCTTGTCAGGACGAAACGACGCGCGGCGCGGCAATGGTCGACGAAAGATTTTGCATAGACTCGGACATCAACGGCCTCGGTTCGGCTTTGCACAGCCTATAACGGCCTCCCGCTGCGTCGACTTGATGGGTAAAGCGCAGAATCCAAACTATTATTTACATTTTGATACAAAGGCCTCAAGAACCTCGCCGACGCGTCCGATATTTACTCCATCGACGCCAGGGAAGCCGTGCCATGCCAAAAACCATCCATAACCTGCCCGAATCGGCTGAGATGCTGCGCCTGGTCCTGCCACTGATGTCGAGGCACAAGATTCCTGTCACGCCCGTGCACTACGCGGTCTGGTACGAATATGCTGCCGGGACCAACGAGAAACTGAACGCGCGCCTTGATGCCGCCATGAAGCTCGGCGTCGACAACGTCACCGAAGAACTGACTGCGTTGCTTTACACGGAGTTCGTCGATACTAACAGCGAGATGCACAGGCTCGAAAAAGCGCAGCAACTGTTCGCGACACTACATGACAACGTCACGCGCACCCTTGAACAGGCCTATGGCAAGACCAACGAATACGGCCAGACCCTGAGCCGCTATCAGGACCGCCTGACCCCGGACCTCGACACCGAGGCGCTGAACATGCTTATCGTTGACCTCAATAGCTCCACGACGCACATGGCGAAGAACAACCGTTACCTGTTGCGCGACCTGAACGAATCCCGCGACGAAATCGCCAGCCTGAAACGCCAGTTGCACGACATGAAGAAGCAAGTGAAGACCGACAGCCTGACCGCGCTCGCCAATCGCAAGGCCTTCTTCGAACAGGTCGCGGAGATGGAAAGCAACGGCGAGTTCCTGCATGGCAAGCATTGCCTGCTGATGCTCGACATCGATCATTTCAAAAAGGTCAACGACACCTTCGGCCACCTGTTTGGCGACAAGGTCATCAAGGCAGTGGCGATGGTCCTGAAGAAGAATACGAAGGGCAAGGACCTCGCGGCCCGCTTCGGCGGCGAAGAGTTCATCGTGTTGCTTCCCGATACGGGCATCGAAGGCGCGCGCGTGGTCGCGGAAAATATCCGCCAGACGATCGAAGGTGCCAGCATTATTAACCCGAACAACAAGCAGATCGTCAGCAAGGTGACGATCTCGATCGGCCTGACCGAGTTGCGCGATGAGGATGACTTTGAATCGATGGTCGTGCGTGCCGACAAGGCTCTGTACGCGGCGAAGGACAATGGCCGCAACCAGGTCATGGAAGCGGGCCGTGATGAGATGCTGATAGTCAAAGGCGACAGCCGTTTCGACGACAGGATGAAAGTGGCGATGTAAGCGCGCGCCACGTCATGCCGGCGACCTGCGCACACGCATGGCGGGAGTTTCCCAGCCGCAACTAGGCCTCGGCCGGGAGCGGCCGCAAGTAGTAGTCAAGCGTGCTGATGACCTTGTTGGCGTCCAGCGGCTTCGCGAAGAAATCATCACAGCCTGCCGCGATGGCACGCTCGCTCAGTTCATCGGAAGTATCGGAGCTGACCAGGATGACCGGGATGTCGCATGTAGCAGCATCGCTCTTGAGGCAACTCAAGGCCTGCAGGCCGTCCATGCCTGGCAAGTGGACGTTGATGAGAATGAGCCGCGGCTTGTACTCCAGCACCAATTGCAGGCCGATCTCCGCAGTCATCACGGAATGAATGTGGTTGCAGCGCGAACGCCGCGCGATCAACTCCATCATTACGCTGTCGATGGTGCTGGCTTCGATGTATAGCACGTCGAGCGTCTGGAGTTCTGCGGGAAGCATGTTTGAACTGTGCTGCAGGTTTTTTATGTTATGGGAGCTGCTGGATTTAATGGCGCGACGGATCATATGCCAGCCATGACCGCTAAACCACGGATGGGTTCACAAAACGGTGACAGGGTGCATAGCTCATGACCGCAGCATTCACCACGGCCGGCAATGCTGCCGAACCGGCGCGCACGATCTACCTCGCGCGCCAGCCGATCTTCGATACGGCGATGGACGTGCATGCCTTTCTCGAGATGGGCCTCGATGAAATAGCCGACAACCGCATCGCCTTCATCAACCTGACACGCGATGTCCTCGTCGGCCGCCTGCCCCTGCCCTTTGAACCTGGCAAGGTCGTGCTCGAGATCCTGGAGGATATCAGCGCCGACGCCGAGGCCCTTGCCGGGACGCGCACGCTCGCCAGCAGGCTACACGCTGGCGCTCGACGACTTCGTCATGAGCGAGCGGAACATGACCGACCGCGCGAGCTGATCACGATGACGCTGGTGCGCGCAAAGATGTGCGAAGGCCTGGCCGACAAGTTCGACTGCAAGCCGGATGCCGCCTTCATCGTCGGCCTGTTCTCGCTGCTCGACATCTTGCTCGACCAGCCGCTGGCGTACCTGCTACTGAACTTGCCCCTCGCCGAGGACATCACGGAAGGCCTGATGCATCGAAAAGGCAATGCCGGCCAGCTGCTGAACCTTGTTATCGACTACGAACAGGGCGACTGGGGCAATGCCTGTACGATGCAGCATTCGTTGACCCATGGCATCAGTGTGCGCATGAATGGACGAGCTCGACGTCTGCGCTGGAAGAATTCACCGGATATTCCTCACTTCTTCATTACTGCTAACTTGCCGCGCAGCTGTCGATCATCGACCTCGTTAACGACATCGACGCCGGGACTTATGCCATGGAGCGCTACAACCGCATTATCGTGATTGGCGCTTCGGCGGGCGGTGTCGAGGCACTGCTGCGTATCGTGCCGGCGCTGAGCAAGGAGCTACCCGCGCCTGTGTTGATCGTGCTGCATATCGGCGTACATCGCAGCTTGCTGCCGAAACTCCTCAATGCGAAGGGTTCCAACCCGGCGGTATTCGCGAAAGCGGGCATGGTGCCGCGAGCGGGTACGATAAACGTGGCGCCACCGGATCTTCATCTGTTGCTCAAAGACGGCAAGCTACAGCTGTATCGCGGCCCGAAAGAGCACCATACACGCCCGGCGATCGATCCGCTGTTTCGCTCGGCTGCGCTGGAGTACGGACCGCGCGCGATAGGCGTGGTTCTGACCGGGATGATGGAGGACGGCACTGGAGGCCTGATGGCGATCAAGTCCTGCGGGGGTACCGCCGTGGTCCAGGATCCCGACGGGGCAGTTGAACCGGAAATGCCGCGCAGTGCAATCGCGCATGTCGCGGTCGATCATGTGGCGCCAGTCGAGGCGGTTGCCGCGCTCCTCAATTCGCTGGCACAACCGCTCGACGCACTCGAGCCAGTACAAGCACCGGAGTGGCTGCGCATCGAGCATGCCATCAGCCTTGGGAGAGCCTACATGCATGAACTCGCAACGATTGCACATCCTGCCGCGTTGACCTGTCCAGACTGTGGTGGAGCGCTGTTCGAATACAACGAGCAGCAGCCGGTGCGATTTATCTGTCATACCGGACATACTCGGGTCAGCCGAAGCTGCGCGCAGCGAAGCGGAGAAACTGGCACGATTCATCGGAACCGTACGCGCAGCCTTCACGAACATGCCGGGCGCAGCGGAAGCTGCGCGCTAGCGCCTCGCGGCTCACCATACGCGTCAGGGCTGGTCCAGGAAATCCCGGACCTCCTGCACCAGCTTGCTCGGTGAAAAAGGCTTCGACAGCAGCCGCAGGTGGCGGATGTCGAGTTCCTGCAACGACAGCAATTCGTCAGTATGCCCGGAGATCAGCAGCACCTTCAGGTCCGCGTCGCTCGCCTGCAGCGTGCGTGACAGCCCCAGCCCATCGAGCTGCGGCAACACGACGTCGGAGATCAGTAGCTGCACCGGGGACCCTGCGCTGTGATAAACCTCCAGCGCCGCCTTTCCATCACCCGCTTCGAGCACGCGGTAGCCTTTGCGGTTGAGCATCGTGCCGAGCAAGGAGCGGATCTCGGGATCGTCCTCGACGAGCAGAATGGTTTCGCCGCCCCCACTCGTTACCCATGGTAGCTCCTGCAGTACTGCCGGCATGCCGTCGGGTGTCATGTACACCCGTGGCAGATGCAGCGTGAATACGCTGCCTTCGCCAGGGGAACTACGGACATTGATGCTTCCATCGTTCTGACGCACGGCGTTATAGACGGCCGCGAGGCCCATGCCAGTCCCTTTGCCGCGGCTTTTCGTCGTAAAGAAGGGCTCGAAGATATGACCAATGTGTTCCGGCGCGATTCCGCAGCCGGAGTCGCCGATCTGCAGTTCGACATAGTCCCAGGGCCCTGACAGGCCGAGCGTAGCGGCCTGTTGGGTATCGAATACGCGATTGGCGGTACTGATCGAAAAGCGGCCACCGGGACGCAAGGCATCGCGCGAGTTCACGGCCAGGTTCAGGATGATCTGCTCGAGCTGCGAACGGCCGATTTTGGTGGGCCACAGTTCCTCGCACAGGTTTACGTCGATGACGATCTCAGCCCCCATCAGGCTCCTGACGAGCTGTACCGAATGCTGGATCACTTCATTGATGTCGATGGCCTGCGGCTCTACGGTGTTCTTGCTGCTGAAGTCGAGCAGTTGTGCCGTCAGCCGCGAGGCTTTTTGCGCGGAGTCGAGGATGATGCGCAGCTCTTCGGCGCGCGGTGAATCGGCGCTCTGATGTAACAGGCCGAGCTCGGCGTAACCCATGATCACGGTGATGATGTTGTTGAAGTCGTGCGCAATGCCTCCGGCAAGACGGCCGACCGTCTCCATGCGCTTGGCCTGATGCAGTTGCTCGACCATCTGCTGCCGTTTTTCCTCCGAGGCCTGCAGCGGGCGGAGGTCGCGAATGGTCACCGAGAAGCATTTGGCCTGGTCGAAACTGTTCAGGTGCGCAACCAGCACCTGCGAGGCCGGCAACTGCAGGCCCTGCAACGTGCATACCACCACCTCGGAGTGCCAGATATGGTGTTCGACGGCATGCGGAATGTCGGAGAGATATAGCTGTTCGGCGCTGCGCGGGGCGAGAAAGCGATCGAGCCGCTCTCGTGGCAGCCCCTCGGCATAGTCGAGGCCAAGCATGCGGAAGCCGCCTGTGTTCAGTGACAGCAGATATCCGTCCGCATCCATCGTGGCAACGAGGTCATTGGTGGCTTCGGTCAGTGCCAGTTGCCGGATCTGGCTTTCTTCCAGTGATCGGCTTTCGCGTTCAAGAGTCCAGCCGCGCATAGTGCATACACTCGCATCAGTATCGGGGCGCGGCTTTGCTGGAAAACGCACATCCCCTGCTGAGTAATAGCGACACAAATCCCCATCAGGTTTAGGCCAGCACAACGCAGCGCCGGCACCGGCGCGCGCGCGGACTTATACACCGCTTGTTCACCCGGGATGCGGTACTTGCGCACAACACAGGTCACTGGTGGAACGCTTGTTGCAACTTCTTGCTAGATGTCCCATACAAAGCTCGCGATTGACTCAGAAGCGTCAAAAACCCGTCGCGTACTTGCTACACCCTGTGCCAGGACAGCCCTGCGCAAGGGCTCAAGTTGTAGGGAGGCTGGTCGTAAACCCAGGGGGCGGTGGTAACTTCCGCCAGCGTGATAGCGGCCGGCCATCACCCGCTGCCTTTCCGGAAATGTTATTCAAAAAACTGTATACAAAAACGAAGCCCCTCAGTAATCTCGGCGACACTTCGCAATGCACTACAAGTTTAACGAATAAATGCATGTAACGACTGAAGATTTACCGAAAGCAAAACAACAGTAGCGAATGGTCCTATGGCAACACCTCCGACAGTGACAGACAGGATCGCAGCAACGCGACCGGAAGCCGTCAACTACTTAATGGACGAGGCAAACAATCTTTCAGTCCTCTTCAGCAGCGCGGACGGCGAAAGCCCGGCAAGGGCTGGCGTCAGAGTTCCGCCGCTGCCCTGCGCCACGGCCTCGCAGCAGTTGCGCGAGTGGATCCGCAATTGCAATGCGCGCATCGCGACAATTGGTGACCAGATCCGCGACGGCGATGCCAGCAGCCAGCAGCTGCGCCACGCCGTGCTGGAACTCTTCCCCGTCAATCTGCACTTCCCGATGGGTGCGCTGATCGATTTCGCCAACCGGCTTGGCCGCTTCGAGAACCTGGAGCTGGCAAGTCGCATCGGCTTTGAAACGCAGACCATCACCAGCGGTATCCTGTACCTGCAGCAACTGATTCAGAAGCGACTCGACTCGGGCATCGACGATACGGAAACGCCGAAGACCTACTGCCGCCAGGAGAGTGAGTCCACGTGGACCTGCCTGCGCGAGCTGATCCTGCAGTGCAGCCGCAAGCAGCGCTTCGAGCTGACCCTGGAAAGCGCCGAACACACGCAGTTACCGGTACCGACACTCGACCTTCGGCTCATCATCCAGAACGTGATCCTGTCGGTATTGAATGGCGGCTTCAGCTCGGAACCCATCGCCATACAGGTGGCCAACAAGCAGATGGGGCCTGGTCAAAGCTGTTTCAGCCTGGCGATCCGGGTGGCAGGCAATCCGCTCGGCAGGGTCATGGGCACGACGCTGTACAACGCCGTACGCAACAACCATACGTTCGTGTTCGAAGGCTCTGGCATTGGCCATATCCTCGCATCGAAACTGCTGGGCTTTCTCGGGGGCGAAATCGTCATCACGAACAACTGCGATGGCAATCAGACCGTCGACATCCTGGTACCGCTCGACAGCCGCAGATCACGCGACGATGCGCGCGCGGCGGAAGCGGCGAAACACAATGCGCGCAGTGACTTTTCGGTGCTATATATCGAAGACATGAAATCGCATGCATTGCTGGTCAAGCAGATCTTCGATCGCCTCAGCAATATCGACCTGCAGCTGGCAGCCACCGCGTGGGCGGGACTTGCGCATGTGCAGACCCAGCAAACGGACCTGATCCTGCTGGACATGGAATTGCCCGACATGAAGGGACTCGACCTGTTCCGCCGGCTGCGCGCCGATGCGCGCACGCGCGGCATTCCGGTGGTCGCGATCAGCGCCTCGGCGATGCCCCATCAGGTGCAGGAAGCGCTCGATCTCGGCATGTGCAAGTACATCACGAAGCCCTTCAGCTACAAGGAACTGATCCGTGTTGTGCAGGAAGAGCAAGGCAGGCAACAGTCAGCGGGGGAACTCAACTGACTGCAAGCAGCACGTGACCCCTGGCCCTAAGCCAGCACCAATCCCGGCAGTATCAGCAGCACCAGCAACACCAGCAGCGACAGACACAGCCCGCCACTGCTCCCCTTCATCTTTCCCGAATGCTTCTTTACGACGTTCATCACGACACCCGCGCCATTTGTCCTGCGCTCGATACTGCGAGCGAACTCCTGAAGGATGGCTGAATGCGGCGCAGGAACAGGCCTGCACAGCACCCCGGCAGAAGCGCCAGAACCCTGAGACAGGAAATACCGGCGGGCCGGTCTTGTGATCAACAAGCCCAACAATAAAAGGAATCCCGCCATGAAAACCATCCAGTACGCCCGAATACCCGCACTGCTGTTTGCAATGTTGTTCGCGCCGATGACACTCGCGCAGGAACCACCGGCCCAGTCGAGCGAGGCCACGCAGGCATTGGTCCGCGCCGCGCTGACGCACGTACGGCGTCCGGCCGACGATAAAGCGCGCGACATGGAGCGCAAGCCGCTCGAAGTGCTGTCCTTCTTCCGCCTCGAAAGCGACATGCGCGTCATCGAGATCCTGCCCTTTGGCGGCTGGTTCACGAAGATCATCGGCCCCGTCGTACGCGATCAGGGCGCGCTCTATACGGTGCAACCCGAACTCGGTGACTACAGCGACGCGCTCGAACCAACGCTGCAACTCGAAGGCATGGACAAGGTCGTCAAACTCGACTGGCAGGGCCCTGCCAATGGCGCTTCGCCGTGGGTCGGCTCAGGCCGCTGGGAGGTCGAACCGGTCGACCTCGTCGTGACCTTCCGCAACTACCACAACTTCGGCTACGCCGATCGCATGAAGATCAACAAATCGACCTTCGATGCGCTGAAGCCGGGTGGTCTTTACGGCATCGTCGACCACACGCGCCGGCACAACGAGCCCGACACGCGCGAGAATGGCCGCCGCGTCGACCCGGTGCTGGTCATCAAGGAAGTGCAGGACTCCGGCTTTGAGTTCGTCGACTACGGGACGATGCTCCGAAGCCCGGACGACGAACTGCTTTACGAAGTGGGCAATCCGGAAGTCAGCGGCAAGACCGATCGCTTTGCGCTGCTGTTCAGAAAGCCCGAGTGACAGTCCGGCCGCAAGGTCGCTAGCGCCAGCGCCGCGGATCGACGCAGTAGTACTTCTTCAGCTCGTTGAACAGGGCTGGATGATCGAGCGCCATTTCGTCAGCGCGTTCGAAGAATGTTTCCGTCGCCACCGCGAAGAACTCCGCTGGATCCGTTGCCCCATAGGGATCCAGCAAGGTTTCCTCCTCCCTGTCCGCCGATTCATTGAGCACCTCGAAGGCGGCGCTCATGACGGCTTTCCAGTCGGCTGGGTCATTGCGCCTGAGTAGCGGCGCACCATCCTGTGAGCCACTCTCGGCATCGAGCTGGTGCGCGAACTCGTGCAGCACCACATTCTCGCCATCGCCGAAATCCTCGAGACCGAACAACACGTCATCCCACGACAGGATCACCTTGCCTTCCTGCCAGGATTCGCCCAGCAGATCCTCGCTGCGCGTGCTGACGACACCGTCATCACCTTCGAATTCCCCTTCGCGCATGAAGGCTTCGGGATAAACGAGGATGTGGCGGCACAGCGGGAACACCGAAGTCTGGCGATTCAGCAGCAGGAGGCAGGCCTGCGCGGCGATTGCGATGCGCACGGTATCGTCGATGACCTGGCCGTCACAGCCGTGAAACGTTTTCTCGGCGAGAAACAGCCTGATCAGATCGAGAAGCTGCTTCTGTTCGTCGGCGCTCATGCGCGGGAAAAACGGCAGCGCGTCGCGCAAGATCGCATGCCATTCGGGTTTGAAGGTTTGATTCAGCACGCGATGCCTGCGCCAGAGGGAATAAAGAAAGATGCCAGCGGCAATAGCGAGCGCTGCTGCCAGAAAACTGCCCGGGCTCATCGCGTCACCAGCCGAAACCGCTGACCTTGTGGCCCATCAGCGCTTCGTTGAACACCACCTTGCCGGGCGCGCCCGCCGCGCCATAGCACACGTGCAGCGGCAACAGGTGCTCCTCGCGTGGATGACTGAAGCGCGCGTACGGCGCTTGCTGCCACTGCGCCAGCGCCTCGCTGCGTTGCGCTTCGTCGAGCGCGGGAGTCGTCACCGTGTCGCGCAGCCATGCATCGAACTGATCGCTGGCCGCGCGCAGCTCGGCGCGTTCACCGGCAAAGATCGCCTGCAGGTTGTGGAATGACATGCCGGACCCGACTATAGCGATGTTGGCCTCGCGCAGCGGCGCAAGGCAGCGACCGAGCGCGATGTGTTGCGCCGCATCGAGCCCCTTGATCAGCGACAACTGCACGACCGGCACATCCGCGTCCGGATAAACGAGCTTCAGGGGTACGAACACGCCGTGATCATACCCACGATCGCGCACCAGTTCGCTCGCGAAGCCACCTTGCTCCAGCAGCTCGGCGATGCGCAGCGCAAGTTCGGGCTTGCCCGGCGCGGGATACGTGATGCGATAGGTCTCCGGCGGAAAACCGGAATAGTCGTACAGCATACCGGGCGCGGCCGCGGCATTGAGCGCCGGCACGCGCGCTTCCCAGTGGCCGCTGATCAACACGAGCGCGGCCGGGCGCGGATAGCTTTTGCCGAGGTCGCGCAGGAAGCGAATCAAGCCGGCGTGCGCGGGATCGTTCATCAGCGGCATCGGGCCGCCGCCGTGGGGGAGGTAAAGTACAGGGGCTGTCATGACTGGCGAATGGCTTTCACACGGTAATTTGCGAGGTTTGGGGAGCCTACCAAATTTTGCCCCGTGGGGTACACTTGGCCCGCCCTGTTGTTCCGAAACAATAATCGATAAATCGCTTTGCAGGAGTTCACCATGCGCAGTTACCCGGGTTGCCTGTTCACACGCGCCAGTCTTCTTGCCCTGCTCGCGTTGCCTGTGCCATCGGTGCTCGCGGATCGCGCCAACGGCGATTCGCTGCAAGCCGTCAATGCGGAAATGCTGCGCGTGGCCGAAGCCTTCCTGGCGACGGTGGCGGGTGAGCCCGGCGGCATCGAAACCGCGGTGGGCTACAACCGACGGGAACTGGTGGCGCTCGGCGCCGACGATGAAGCGCGTACGAACTCGGTGTACTGGCCTTACCTGCGCAAGGGTTTGCCGATCGATTTCATGAGCGCCGAGCAGCGCGCGCTCGTGCACGACATGCTGAACACGGCGTTGAGCGCAAAAGGCTACCTGACAACGATCCAGATCATGCAGCTCGAAAAAATCCTGCAGGACAGCGAAACCACCGGCTTCCCGCGCGGCACCGAAAACTACACGCTGGCTTTCTTTGGCACGCCAGCGGCGGATGCACGCTGGGGCTGGCGCTTCGAAGGTCATCACCTGTCGCTGAACTTCAGCGTTGCCCCGAACGAGCTCAGCATCACACCCTCCTTCCTCGGCGCATCACCGGCCGAAATTCCAAATGGCTCGCTCGCCGGTTACCGCAGCCAGCGCGGCACGCACGAAGCCGGCCTCGCGCTGATCAATGCCCTGGACGAAACCCAGCGCGCGCAGGCGATCGAAGACGACAACCCGCCCTTTGACATCGTGTCGGGCACACTGAATCGTCCTGCCGACACCTGGGACGAATGGAAGGCGCTGCCCGAGCAAGGGATTGCCGTCAGCGCACTGAACGCGCAGCACAAGGATCTAGTGCAGCGCGTGCTCGATGAAGTCGTGACGACCTATCGTCCGGAAATATCGGAGTCCTATCTCGCGCAAATCGACGTCAACGACCTGCGTTTTGTCTGGTTCGGTGGCACGAACGACGGCGAAGCGCATTACTGGCGTCTCGATGGGCCTGACTTTTTCTTCGAATATGACCTCGTGCAGGGCATGGGCAATCATGTGCACACCGTGTGGCGCAGCAAGAACGGCGACTTCGGCGGCGACATGTTGATGCAGCATCATGCGGAGAGCCATTGAGATGAAGCGCCGCGCCGCACTGCTGCTCGTCACGACGATCGCCGTAGCGCAGGCTGCGGCGCAACCGGTGGTACTGACCACCGAACAGGATCATCGCCGTTCGCTCGACCTGCTCGGCATAGGCCAATTGCGCGAGGGCGCAAACGGCAGCGATGCTTCCGCGCCGAATGCCGCGAACTACGACGAAGCCCGCGCCAATCCCTACCCCACCCTGCCGGATGTGCTGCTCACCGGTGGCCGCAAACGCGTCACGACTGCTGACGAGTGGTGGCAACTGCGGCGCCCGGAGCTGGTCGAACTGTTTGACCGTGAAGTGTACGGCCGGATGCCCGCAACTCTGCCCGCGCTAAGGTGGGAAGTCGCGGAAGTCACCGACGTCACGATTGCGGGGCAGGCGGCGCTGCGCAAAGTCCTGCTTGGCCGTGTCGATAACAGCAGCTACCCGGATATCAGCGTCGAGCTGCGCGCCATTCTCATCGTGCCTGCCACCACGCGCGGGCCCGCGCCCGTCATTACCCAGTTGATCACAGGGACCTTCATTCCGCGCTATGAAGAACGCGCGCAACAACCGGACAGCTGGCAGGCGCAGGCGCTGCGGCGCGGCTGGGCGTATGCGTACCTCGATACCGCGACGATCCAGGCCGACGAGGGCGCCGGTTTGACGCGAGGCATCATCGGGCTCGCCCACAAGGGACAAGCGCGCGACGCGGATGACTGGGGCGTGCTGCGGGCCTGGGCCTGGGGCGCGAGTCGCCTTCTCGACTACTACGAAAGCGATCCCGCACTCGACGCCACGCGCAATGCCATCGAAGGCCATTCACGCTGGGGCAAGGCCGCGCTCGTGGCGATGGCCTACGATCCACGCATCAGCGTCGGCTATATCAGTTCGTCGGGCGCGGGCGGCGCCAAGTTGCATCGACGCAACTGGGGCGAACTCGTGGAGAATGTCGCGGCGCCGAGCGAGTATCACTGGATGTCCGTGAACTATATGAAGTATGCCGGCCCCCTGTCGTGGGACGACCTTCCGTTGGATGCGCATAGCCTGATCGCGCTTGCCGCGCCGCGGCCTGTGTTCATCAGCAGCGGCCTCGGCGGCGACGAGTGGGTCGACCCGCGCGGCATGTTCCAGGCGGCCGCGGCAGCAAGTGCGGTTTATGAGTTGCTGGGCGCGAAAGGACTTGGCACCACTGACTTTCCGGCCGTCGAAAGCGGCGTGATGGACGGCGCCCTTGCCTTCAGGCAACATTCCGGAGGCCACAGCGACCAACCCAACTGGCCACTGTTTCTGGACTACGCCGCGCGCTACTGGCAGTAAAGGGCGCACACTAATAAGCGAGGGCGACCTGCAGGCGGTCAGTCCTCCACAATCTATCTTGAGGGGATCGCCATGCTTAAACTGGATCGTCGTCATTTCATCGCCAGCCTCGGCGGCGCCGCTGCTGTCGGCCTGATGAGCCATGAAGCCCGTGCCGATGCGCTTGAGCACTACCTGGAAGAGCGGCTGCATGCGCAAGCCGAAGGCGGCGCTGGCGGCGGCGCTGCGCAGGCCTTCCCGACCGCGGCTGAACTCGAAGCGCAGATTCCCACACGCCACTATCGCCGCGGTGCCGGCGGACTCTTCTACAACGGCCAGCCGGGCGGCAAGGTCGAGTTGTTGCCGGCCATGTCAGCCGCGCCAACGCTCGTGGAATTCTTCGACAAGCGTTTCATGCGCACCCGCAACCACTGCTTCCAGAGCGCCAACAAGGCAATGGAACGTGGCGTGCAGGAAGAAGTCGTGCTTGCCTGCCTGCTGCACGACACCGTGCAGGAACTGATGCGCGTCGACCACGGCTGGTGGGGTGCGCAAATGTACGAACCCTACGTGCCCGAAATCACCAGCTGGGCAATTCGTTATCACCAGGCGCTGCGTTTCTATGCGGACGAAACCGCCGGCTATTCGTATCCCGACCTCTATCACCGCATGTTCGGCGAAGACTACGTGCCGCCGCCGCATATCGTGGCCGCACGCGACTTCGCCTATTCCCATGAGTGGTACCACGCGGCGCGCGAAGTGACGGTCAGCGATCTGTATGCTTTCGATCCGGATGCCGTCGTGACGATCGAGCCCTTCCTTCCCTTGATCGAAAAGCATTTCAGGCAACCGGCTGAAGGCCTGGGCAACGACAATACGGCGGTAGCGCACATGTGGCGATCGCTGGCCAATCCGGATGCCCCGCTGTAACCGTGAAAACCACTATTAGGCCCGCTGCGTGACCGGTAGTCTGAAATAAACCTGTCGGCGGCGGGTCCAATAAGCGCCCTTCCTCGCTTTTCCGGAGGTACCGCCGCGTGATTCTTGCCGCTGAATACCTGTATGGCTCCGCTGCAGCCGGAAAACTGGTGCTGCGGCGCTGTCTTGCCGTAATCCTTACAGTCACCAGTCTCGCATACTGCGCCACCGCGCTGTCGCAACCCTCGTCGCTCAACCGCGTGCTGTTCGATCCGCGACCACTGGATGGAAGCCCTCTTCCGGTACCAGTGCTCGCGGTCCCCGTGCCTGCCATGCAGCCGCAAACCGAGGTGCGCGACCTGGGCCTGGACGCACAAACGGTTGCGCGTTACCTCGACGATATTGCGGCTGAAGAACTGGATGAAGGTCCCTTCGCACCGGACTTGATGGAACAGTTCCTCGCGCTCGGAGAGGCCTACCAGCAAGGCGGCAACCATGAAGAAGCGCTGGCGGCCTTCGAGAAGGCCGACTACATCAGCCGGATCAACAGTGGCTTGCACACACCGCAGCAATTCACGATCGTCGAAAATATGATCGCCAGCCATCTTGCGCGCGGCGAAGTCGATGAAGCGAACAGCCGGCAGCAGTATCTGCTGTTCCTCAACCGCCAGTATTATGGCGATGGCAGCCTCGAAGTGGTGCCGGCGCTCGCGACCCTGGGCCACTGGAACCTCGATGCCTTTCGCGCAATGCTCAATCAGCGCAACGCATCGAACCTGACGATTGAACACACCGCTCCGCGCGGCATCAACGCACCGAGTCCACGCCTGCTTGCTTTCGCCAACCTGTATCAGGCGCGACTGAACTTTTATGACGCGATTTCGAACCTGCTGCAGCATCAACGGTACGACGATCCACGCCTGATCGGGCTCGAACGCATGCTGATCGAAACCGAGTTCATGGCTGCGAGCCGCGAGGGCATCATGCACAACCCGGACTTCTATATGGATATGCGCGGTGCCTATACCGGCACGCGCATTACGCGCAGCCGGCGTAGCAACCAGGTGAATTTCATCAACGGGCGCAACGCGCACGAGCGCATTCGTATCTACCAGGAAGCGATGCGTATGGAGCCGCTGGAAGTCGCGAAAACGATTATAAGTCTCGCCGACTGGCACCTGTTGTTCGATCGCCAGGTCGGTGCGCTTGACCTGTACCGCGAAGCCAGCCGCTACATGAGGGAACATGGCATGGACCAGGCACGCATCGATGCGCTGCTATCGCCGGCCATTCCGCAGCAGCTGCCAGTCTTCACGCCGCTGCCGCACAGCCGCGCCAAGTTCGGCATCGCGCCCGATGCCAGCGTCGATTACGACGGCCACATCGACGTGAGCTTCCGCGTGTCGCGTTTTGGCAATGCAGGCAGGATCGAGGTCGTGGATCAGCAAGGTCCGGTTACGGCCGATATGCTGCGGCGGCTGCGGCGGCTGTTGAACAGTACGCCCTTCCGGCCGCGCTTCATCGCAGGCGAACCTGCCACGAAGGACGAGGTGACGGTGCGTTATTACTTCGAGCAGTTATAGCAGCAGAAGTACCAGCGAAGACCTCAGTCGATGATCGCCTGCATCACGGCCGTTTCGAATTCCGGACGCATCGAGCCGACTGGCGACTGGATCATCAGCACGCCAACGATCGCTTCGACCGGGTCGACAAAGAGATGGGTACCGTAAAGCCCTGACCAGCCGAACGTGCCTGTCGACAGCAGGCTGTTCATCTTCAGTGGATCGGTAACCACGCGCACGCCGAGTCCATAACCCTCGCCTGGCGTACGGCCAGGCAGCGAGTCCGGAATGAACGCCGAGCGCATCATCTCCATCGTGCGCGTACCGAGCAGACGCACGCCATTCAATTCTCCCCCTTGCGCCAACAGCATGGCGAACTGCGCATAGGCTTCGGCCGAGGCCATCAGCCCGCCCGCGGCGGAGAAGAATATTTCGCCCGACATCGAGTCAGGGTTGTTGCGCAGCTGCAGCTTGCCGGATTCATCGGCGATATAGGAACTCACGAGCCTTTGACGCTGGTCGGCGTTCGGCCAGAAGAAAATGTCATCCATGTTCAGCGGATCGAACACACGCTGGCGCAGGAAGCTGTTGAAGTCCTGCCCGGAAGTGATTTCGACGATCCGGCTCAGCACGTCGAAGCCGGCGGTTGCGCTGTACGCCCAGCGCGAACCCGGCTGGAATTCCAGCGGCGCTGCGCCGAGTTCGTCGGTCCATGCCACGCCAGTCTCATGACGCTTGCTGAACAGGTCATTGCCGGCGCCGCTGCTAATGGCGCCGCTCATGACGCCGGAGGTGTGCGTCAGCAGGTCGCGCACGAGCACTTCGCGTTCGGCCGGCATGAGGTAGTAGTTGTCGTTGCCGTCACCGAGGCGCACGGCGACCTGCTGCTTCGCAAAGCTCGGCAGGTATTTTGACACTGGATCGTCGAGCTTCACCTTGCCCTCCTCGACCAGCATCATGATGGCGAGCGCGCCGACCGGCTTCGACATCGACGCAAGGCGGAAAATCGTGTCCTCCGCCATCGCTTTGTTGCCTGCAATGTCCATGAGACCCTGCGCTTCGAGATGCGCGATCTTGCCGTGACGCGCCACCAGCGTCACCGCGCCGCTGATGTGGCCCGCGTCGATGTGTGACTGGATCAGGTCATTGATGCGCGTGAGCCGTTCGGACGACAGGCCGAGGGATTCAGGACTGACTGCCTGCGCGTGCGAATAGCAGGCGTGTAGCGCAAACACGAGCATGGCACATGTGCGCAGGACTTTGCGTGGGCTTAACATGGGATCCTCTCCTCATTATTGTTATGTGTGCAGCTACTGACCGGCAGCCAACCGCTGTTCTTCCAGCCGCAGGTTCATCGCCTGCTCGTTGATCGCGATTTCGTAGAGGTAGCCTTCCGCATCGATGTAAGGATTCGGCTGCTGCTCGCGCAGCGGGTATTTCTCCGCCATGCGGTACATCGACGGATGCGAGCCGAGCGGCACGGTCGCCGGAATACCGCGCAATATCGCGTGGCTGCGCCGGTAGTCGTCGACGATGTCGGGATTCTCCGGATTGTTGTACAGCTGGTAATTCGGGTTGATGCCGACGCTGCAGATGATGACGGCCTTCTCGGTCCTGCCGGCTTCCTCGACGTCGAGTTCCCAGCTCGTACAGCCAGCGCTGTGGCCGGGCGTCAGGTGCGCAGTCAGGGTCTCACCACCGAGCGTCAGCGTATCGCCGTCGATGATGATGCGGTCCATCGGATGCTCCTTGCCACCCGGGCGCATCACGCGCAGGCCGGGAATCTGCTCGGCGACGACGACGACTTCAGCGTTGCTAAGCTCCTTCGCCAGTGCGTCGCCTTCCATGTGATCGGCATGTTCATGACTGCCGATGATGTAGACGATGTCCTCGAAATCGAATCCCAGTTGCTCCACCGAGTCCTTGATCGTTGGCACATTGCGCTCGAAATCGGTGTTGACGAGGAAGTGGCCCTCAGGCGTCGTGATCAGGAAGGACGCCAGCGACTCGGTGCCGACATAATAGATATTGTCGATGATCCGGTGCGGCGGGAACTGCCTGTCGAGCATTTCGGGCGTGCCGATGTTGCGGCGGAACAGATCGTCGGGGAGCAGCTTCGGTAGCTCCGCTGGCAAGGGCGCCAGTTGCGCGAGCAGCGGCGCGCATAGCAGTGGTGTTACGAGGACTGCCAGCGGCCTGGCAAACGCGAGTCCGGACTTCATGGATTTCCCTCGAGATTTGCGTGTCTATACGCGATGCCGGGCGAGTATAGGCACAAAGCATGACAGGCGCACTACTCGGCGGATGGCGGTGCGAGCCAGCGAAGATCCGTCGCCGGTGGCGCGTCGAGCGTCAACAGGAAGGCTTCGAGTTGCCGCGCTTCGCGCGCGCCAAGACCCAGCGGTTCGGTCTCGTTGTGACCGATCAGCGCGAGCGGCGCTTGGTTGTAATGCCGCACAACCGCAGCGAGGTCGGTGAGCTGTCCCTTGTGCATATACGGGGCGGTATTACCGAGATTGCGCAACGACGGTGTGCGCATGGCGCCGACAAGCTCGGCGACACCACTGCGCATGAACTTGAGTTCGACGCACTGCGCGCGTTGCGCATCACTGAAGGCGCCAAGACAGTTGAAGGGATCCGACTTCAGCAATGCAATGGCTTTCGTGCGTCCCTGATCGGGCACGGAACCCGCTGGGGGCAACAGGCCCGTGTTATGAAACTCATTGTTCGTCAACAAGGGTCCGTTGTGACATTCGATGCAGCGTCCCTTGCCGATGAAGAGGCGCAGGCCGGCGACTTCATCGCGAGAAAAACTGCCGCCCTTGTCGCTGCCGCTCGATAGCGCGCTTATGTACGCGTCGAAACGCGCGGGGCCAGGCAACAACTTGCGTTGATAGGCAGCCAGTGCCTTGCCGAGGTTCACAAAGATTCGATCGATGAGTTGCTGATCTTCGCGGCGCATGCCGTCCCAGGCTTCGTGCAGACGGGGGTCGGCAAGCGGACCGCCGTCGAGCGGGAACTGCACGGCATTGGCAAGATCCGGCAGTGCGCCGAACAGGCCTTCATACATGTGGCGGTAACGCGCATCGGCGCCGATGAGGTGTGCAAGCCGAACGCGGTTCGTGCCGTGCTCGGCAGCATCCTCGAGCGGCGCCAGCGCCTGGGCCCACTGACTGTCCTTGCGCCCATCCCAGTAATACCAGGGGCTGTAAGCAACGCCGACAAGGCTGGGCGTGTTGCGCGCCGATGCGCCGAGTGCCTGCGCAGTCGCCAGACCATCAGTAAAACGTTTAGCGGGTTGATGACAGGACGCACATGCGACAGTCCCGTCCTTGCTGAGCCGTTTGTCAAAAAACAGCATGTGGCCGAAGCGCGCAGCCTGCGCTGAATCCGCAACAGCGTTCGACGCATCCGGTGGCAAGGCAGGCAAAGCGCCGATATGCAGCGTGCTCAGCAGCGCCAGTTCGGCGTCAGACCATGGAGCCGGCTTTGCGTACCACCGTCCCAGACCTACCACGAGCAGCAGCTTGATCAGCACAGCGCTACGCAGCAGGGTTTTCTTCAGGGAGGAGCTCATAGAGTCAGTGGAATGACGATGGTGTCGCGTGTCCCTGCCTGTTCGACCTTGACCGTCAGCTCCCACGCGCCCTGCATATGGAAGCGAAGTCCTTCGATGCGGTAGTCCCCTGCCCCGACTACGCTCACGATAGGCGCCGTGGGAAGGCCGTGCCGATGCGCCGGCATACCGCCATCGACAGTAACCTGCGCATGCTCGAGTGGGCTGCCATCGGCTGTTTCGATATGAAGCGTCCACATGTGGATGCGGTTAAGCGGAATCGGAAGCGTATCGCTGCTGAATGACGCGCGCAGTTCGCCACTCGCCGATGTCCAGGCTGGCGGCGCCGCCGCGCCCATCAACAACAACAGCGGCAACAAGGCCACGAGGCGGACCTGTGCGCCTGGCACAGCGGCAACGCGACGCGCACGCCAGCGCGCATACCCGCCGGTCGAGACCCAGTAACCTCCTTGTGCCAGCAGCGCCAGCGCGGCAAACAGCGGCAGCAGGCCCCAATCACGCGCACCGACGCTGAATGGAAATATCGCTTGATAGAGTTCGCCGGTTTCGGGATGCCGCACGCTGACGACGCCGAGGAATGCGCCCTCCTCCGCAAACGCGTGCAGCGCGGTAAAGACACCCGGTTCGAGCACGGGCGCCTGGTGGAATACAGTCAGCGGCTCGAGGTCACCGAGCCTCAGCACGTCGGCGAGGCGCGCGAAACGGCCGAGGCCGGTCGTGTCACGGATGATGCGGAACTCGATCGGCGCCTGACCAAGCCCCTGGTGTACATAATCCATAATGAACACTGACTCGCCGGCTTCGGGCAAGTCCTCGCAGTATTCACGCGCGCCGCTGCTCTGCGGCTGAAAAACTTTGAAATGTGCCGTGTAGAAGCCGATGCGGATGAGGCAGAGGTCGCCTTCCGCCGTGACGCTGCCGTGAGCCTGCAATAGAGGCGACAGCAGGCAGGACACAAGCAGGATCAGGGTTTTGGTGGCTGTCATGACTGCCAGTCTACAGGCTCGCGTAAAGGCGAGCCACGTGAAACCCCGGACAAACCATGTGCTGGATGGATGAGTTGCTGTACGGCGCACGTTTTGCACGGTTCGAGCGCGGGTGAGGCCGCGCCGCCTGTCGAAGAACGTATCAATGCTCCGCTTCTTCGCCCTCGGCTGAATGCACGTCGCTGACATGAATGCGCTCAGCTTCCATCGGTTGCCCGAGATATTCTACGCGTCGACCGAAAATATAACTGCCTTCGGTCGACATCAAGCCGATCAACACCAGCAGCACTGTCGGCGGCCCGAGGATGGTCGCGATCAATGCCATGCGTTCCCACATCACGTGCATGAAGATCGCAATGATGAAGCCCGCCTTCAACAGCATGAAGATGATGATCAGCGACCAGCGCACATAACCCTGGAAGTCGAAGTAGTCGACGAGGTACGACAACGTACTAAGCACGAACAGCAGGATCCAGACCTTCAGGTAAACCCCGATCGGATGCTGCGACGTCGAATCGGTCGGGGCCGTGGTGTTTGCATCGCTCGCCGACGACGGTGCGTGTATCGATTGATTTGACATGCTTGGCTCCTACCAGAGATAGAAAAACGCGAAGATGAATACCCAGACCAGGTCGACGAAGTGCCAGTAAAGGCCGGTGATCTCCACGATGTCGTAGTTGTTCTTGCGATCATAGTCGCCTCGCAGGATCTTGCCGGCCACGACCAGCAGGTAAATGACGCCGATGGACACATGCAGGCCATGGAAACCGGTGACCATGAAGAACACCGATCCGAATTGCGGCGCGCCAAAGGGATTGGTCCATGGGCGCACACCTTCTGAAATCAACTTGGTCCACTCGAAGGCCTGCATGCCAACGAAGCTCGCACCGAACAGCGCGGTGATGGCCATGAACAGTGCGATCTTCTTCTTGTCGCGAAAATGCGAATAGCGCACCGCGAGCGCCATTGTTCCGGAGCTCGTGATGAGGATGAAGGTCATGATCGCGATGAGGATCAGTGGAATGTTCTGGCCGAACAGCGTCAATGCAAAGACTTCACTCGGATACGGCCATGGATCGGTCGTCGTCGTGCGTACGCTCATGTAGCCGACGAGGAAGCAGCTGAAGATGAAGGTGTCGCTGACGAGGAATATCCACATCATCAGCTTGCCCCATGGCACATGGAAGGCCTGCTTGTCATCAGACCAGTCCTGCACGAGGCTCTGCAAGTGCCCGCCCTTGTTTATTGCCTGTTCACTCATGGGAAAGTCCTGGTAATTACAACTGTGTGATTAGGTATATGAAAGGAGTGCAAACAACACGAGCCACACCAGCAACAGGAAGTGCCAGTAGACTGCGCACAGCTCGACCGCCAACCCGACTTTTTCCGGCGCAGTTCCGGACCACACGCGGATGCCGGCGCGGGTCCAGACCCACAGACCGCCGAGCATGTGCAGCGCGTGGATGCCAGTCAGGACGTAGAAGAATGAATTCGCTGGATTGTTGTACATGTAATAGCCAGCAGCTCGCATATCCTGCCACGCTGCAAACTGACCGTAGACGAAGCCGAGTGTCAGCAGCCCGCCGAGTAACAGACCTGCTTTTACGCTACTGGCCTCGCCGTGCTTGAGCCGACTATGCGTCCATTGCAAGACGACGCTGCCAAAGAACAGAAGGACTGTATTGATCCAGAGCAATTGCGACTCTGGCATCGGCCGCCAGTCGTCCAGTTCCATGCGCACAAAATACGCCGTGATGAACAGGCCAAAAAGAACACCCACGACACCGAGGAAGAACATCAAGGCCGTTTTCTGCGGCGGGTGTTCGAGCGCCTGGCTGTGTTCTACCGACAGCCCGTCGGCTGTCTGTGGCGTTCGCTGCCAGGGCTTTTCAAAAAGTGCGCGCAAGGGATTCATTAACCATGAACCTCACTGCGATCCACGTACTTTCCTGCGCCGGGGAGCATCTCCACTTCTTCTGGCGGAATATTCTGCGGCACGAAGTCAGCTTTGACTCCCGGTACGCTGTACTCGTACGCCCAGCGATACACAACAGGCAGCTTTTCACCCCAGTTGCCGTGATGCGGTGGCGTGTCGGGCGTTTGCCATTCGAGCGAGGTGGCTTCCCAGGGATTACCATCAGCTTTAGGTCCGCGTGCGAGGCTATAGATGATGTTGAAAATAAACACCAGTTGCATGACACCGACGAACAAGGCGGCCTGCGTAATGTTGGCATTCAGTTGCTGCGCGGATTCCGGAATAAAGTCGGTCGTACCGATGGCAAAGTAGCGGCGCGGTACGCCGAGCAGACCGAGATAATGCATCGGCAGGTAGATTGCGTAGGTACCGAGGAAGGTCGCCCAGAAGTGAATCTTGCCGAGCGTGACGTTGAACATCTTGCCGCTCATTTTAGGAAACCAGTGATAGATCGCAGCGAACAGCACCATGACTGGTGACACCCCCATGACCATATGGAAGTGCGCAACGACGAAGTAGGTATCGGACAGCGGCAGGTCGACCGTAACGTTGCCGAGGAAAATACCGGTCAGGCCGCCATGGATGAAGGTGAAGATGAAACCCATGGCGAACAGCATTGGCACTGTCATGCGGATGTTGCCGTGCCATAGCGTCAGTACCCAGTTATACACCTTGATGGCAGTGGGTACGGCGATGATTAGCGTCGTGAAAGCGAAGAAGAAGCCGAAGTAGGGATTCATGCCGCTGACATACATGTGATGCGCCCACACGATGAAGCTCAGCGCACCGATGGCAACGATGGCCCAGACCATCATGCGGTAGCCGAAGATGTTTTTGCGTGCATGCGTACTCAACACATCCGACACGAGGCCGAAGGCCGGCAATGCAACGATATAAACCTCGGGATGGCCAAAGAACCAGAACAGGTGCTGGAACAGTATTGGACTACCGCCAGAGTTCTCGAGATTCGTACCGAGCGAGGTAACGGCCGGCATGAAGAAACTGGTGCCGATCAGCTTATCGAAGGTCATCATGATCGCACTGACGAACAGCGCGGGAAACGCGAATAGCCCCAGGATCGTAGCCACGAAGATGCCCCATACCGCCAGCGGCATGCGCATTAGTGTCATACCGTGGGTGCGCGCTTGCAGGACCGTAGTCACGTAGTTCAGCCCACCCATCGTGAAGGCCACGATGAACACAGCCAGCGACAGGAGCATCAGTATGATCCCCATGTCGGCGCCTGGTGTGCCACGCAGGATCGCCTGCGGCGGATACAGCGTCCAGCCTGCTCCTGTAGGCCCCCCGTGTACGAAGAAACTCGCCAGCAGGATGATTACCGACAGCAGGTAGAACCAGTAGCTGAGCATATTGAGGTAGGGGAATACCATGTCCCTGGCGCCGATCTGCAGGGGAATGAGGTAGTTGCCAAAGCCGCCGAGGAAAAGAGCCGTCAGCAGGTAGATGACCATGATCATGCCGTGCATCGTCACGAACTGGTAATAATCGGAGGGGTCAATGAACGCGAAGGTACCGGGGTAGCCAAGCTGCAGGCGCATCAGGCCCGACAGTACCAGTGCGATCAGACCGACGAACACCGCAGTGCTGCCATATTGAATTGCAATTACCTTGTGATCCTGGCTCCACACATATTTCGCAATGAAGGTATGCGGGTCGTGTAGTTCAGAAGGTTGGTCAGCCAGGGGTATGTAGGTCGTCATCGCGCTCTCCTTAATACTGCGTATTTATTTTTTTATTCACCGCGCTGCCACGGCAGCGGATGGCTACTGCGCATCCAGTGTGTTGATGTAAGCAACTACATCATTGATGGCAGAGTCATCCGCGAGGGCCTGTACCATCGATGTCATCTGGAAGCCGTACTCATCGTCCGGATGGACGCCCCGAACACCGCTCTTGAAGTTCTGTAGCTGGCGCACGAGGTACCAGTCGCTCATGCCCGCCAGCTTGGGCGCATTGACGGCCCAGATGCCCTCTCCGCGTTCGCTATGGCAAACCCCGCAGGTCGGCTCGAACAGAGCCTGGCCATTCGCAATGTCGCCGGTGATGGTGTCCGGCGCTGGCATATCAGGCATTGCTGCGATGTAGGCTGCGACATTAGCAACCATGTCATCAGTGGCGAGCGTACCTGCCATGGGCCGCATCTGAGCCCCGTAGACATCGTCTGCATGCGTACCGCGCACACCTGTCTTGAAGTAATTGAGCTGGCGCCGCAGATACCAGTCTTCCTGTCCAGCAAGCTTCGGCGCATTAAGGGCGACGTTGCCCTCGCCATTTACGCCGTGGCAGGCCGCACATACCGCATAGGAGGGTTGCCCCTGCGCTGGATCGCCATCGGCCTGCGCGAGGGTTTGCGCATAGGTCGGCTGGGTAGCGAGCCAGCTGTTGTAGGTCGCCTCGTCATCGACGACGACTACGCCCCGCATGACGAAATGACCAAGACCGCACAATTCCTCGCACAGTATGTCGTAGGAGCCGATGAGTGTCGGTGTAAGCCACATGTACGTTACAGAGCCCGGCACGAGATCCATCTTCACGCGGAACTGGGCCACAGCGAAATCGTGCAAAACGTCCTTCGAGCGGAGCAGCATCTTCACCGGCCGATTCACCGGCAGGTGCATTTCCTGAGCGGACACAAGAATGTCATCGCGGCCGGCAGGATCGTCCTCATCCATTCCGAAGGGATTTTCGGCCGTGACGAACCGCGCGTCAGCCGCTCCCATGACACCGTCTGCGCCAGGGTAGCGGAAGCTCCACTGCCACTGCTGCCCAATCGCCTCGACTTCATGCGCGTCCTGCGGCACCTCGACGAAGTCGGCCCATACAAACAGGCCAGGTGCCAGCATTGCGGCAACACCGACGCTGGTCGCAACAGTCAGCCACGCTTCGAGCTTCTTGTTCTCGGGTTCATACTTCGCACGGCGATCCCTGCGGTAGCGAAACCTGTAGACGGCGTACGCCATGAAGAGGTTGACGGTTACAAATACGAAGCCAGTAACCCAGAACGTAATGTCAATGGTATTGTCGATGCTCTGCCAGTTAGAGGCGATAGGCGTCATGTACCATGGACTGAGGAGGTGTAGCGCAACGGAGGCGATGACGAGTAATACGATCGCAATAATAAATGGCATGACGACTCTTATCCTTTCTTGATGAGGCTATTCGAAACCGGGACTAAAAAAACTAATCAACCGTCGCACATAACCGCGGTAGTAGCGCAGTTCAGGCAACGTGTTTTGGCTCACGAAACGGGTTATAGAATGCAGGATCGATCCCAACGAAATGCGCTTCTGGATGCAAGCGCGTCATCATGGAGTGGATCTTTTCCTCCTCATTCCGGTGCGCGTAGACGAGGATCAGGTATTTGCCAGCTTCGATTTCATCGTGGAAATGACTGAGCTTCTTGTTTTCACTCGAGATGCCAAGCAGGCCACCCTGCCAGGCCCCATGCAGCGTCAGCACGGCGACGACCGCGACGTAGGCAATCACGGGCAGATCGGGACCAAAGGGCTCGAAATAGGCAAGAAGGCCCGCGCCGATCAGGCCAATGACCAGACCACAGGCGGCACCGAGGAGGCCTTCACGAAGGAAGTCCATCGTTTCAAGGTAGTTGCCGGAATGCAGGCGCTGACGTTGCAGCCCCGCCTCATTCTTGCTGATGATATGGACGAACCAGTCATCGACGCCTGACTGGTGCAGGTCATCGGAAACGCGCTGTGTCTCTGCCAGCGTGGGAGACAGATAGTAGTAACACTTCATCGCCAGGACCTCCTTACGTTTACAGATGGACAGTAGTGAAACTGAACACTTCAACTGGATAAGAAGACTGTGATTCTCTGTTCTTTCTAGACTGCTAACGCCTCGACTACTTGACGATCACTACCAAGAGCGTACTTCCATGAAAGTACAACGAAGAGAAAAACAATTTTATTTTCGTACTGCGAACGTACTTTGTTAATTGCTTTCAACTTTGTAAATGCTTTGGTGCCCGGTATTTACCTGCTTTTATGCAGGGTTTTCGCCGGTCTCGCGTGTGCTGTGCACTCCAGCACTCCCTGATTGCGTACCATCTTGATGATGATCCTGCGCATCACAGGGCAATTGCTACGTGTCCCGGGTGTTCTTGTGGGCGGCACATGGCCGAGGGACAACTGCCGAGAATATAAATGTTTAGCTTCCCTTTGGCTACGATTTTTTCCAGTCCACGCCGCGCATGTCAAGCCATGTTTGCCATACGTTTTTTGCCTGCCCCCCAGCACCTGCGCGCGAGTACCAGTAGCAGTATCGTTATAACAAAGGTACCGAAGGCAGACTCGACGGCGGCAAGCGTCGTACGCACCGTCAATGCATGGAACATCGCGAATAGCGCGGCCGCCGCCGCGATATACAGCGCAGCGGCGAGCACGAGCAGCACCGCACCGATTACCCGCTCATTCATAACAGGCTCCGCCTTACCCTGGGAACTCATAGAAAACCTGCAGAAAAGTTGCACGCAACACCGGCGTAATACAAGCCCCACTCTCGACCTCAAGGCACATAAACGCTAGGCTAGCAACTTGCAGCGCGATCAAGGCACCCTGGCCTCGCGCCAGAACAGGGTTCCCGCGATGAAATCCACAAAAGCCACGCCCGACCCCGGCTCTTCAGTAAGCCCACCAACACCGCTACGCGCAATGTCGCCCCTTGCCGACTACCTGGCCCTGATCAAGTTTCGCCTGTTGACGCTGGTGCTGGTCTCGACCTGCATGGGCTTCTTCATCGGCGCCGATGCGACGACACCCCTTGCCCCGCTGTTCTACACGCTGCTCGGCATCACGCTCGTCGGCGGCGGCGCCAATACCCTGAACCAGTGGAAGGAACGCAGCAACGATGCGCTGATGTATCGCACGCGTGCGCGCCCCTTGCCGGCTAAACGCCTGGCGCCGAAGAACGCGCTCGTGTTCGGCATCGTCATCTCCGTGCTCGGCTTTGCCGTCATGGGCTTTGGTGTCAACGCACTGACCCTGATGCTTGGATTCCTGTCATGGTCAAGCTACCTCTTCGTGTACACGCCACTGAAAACACGCTCGCCGCTTAACACCTGGGTCGGAGCGGTACCTGGCGCAATCCCGGCAATCCTTGGCTGCACGGCCGCAACGGGAACACTGAATGATGCCGCAGTTGCCCTGTTCCTGATCCTCTTCGTGTGGCAGATGCCGCACTTCTTCGCAATCTCGTGGGTCTACCGCGACGACTACCTGCGCGGCGGCTTCCGCATGCTGTCGTGGAATGACGAGTCCGGCAAACGTACAGCCTTCCATATCCTGCTGCACACGATCATTCTCGTACCGGTCAGCGCGGGGCTCTACCTGGTCGGACACTCGGGGCTGATCTACCTCGTCTTCACGCTCGCGAGCAGCCTCGTCTTCCTCGTATATGCGCTGGGCTTTTACCACGACATTTCCGGCAAGGCAGCCAAGCGTGTGTTCAACTATTCCATCATTTACCTGCCACTGCTGTTCATCGCCATCATCGCCGACAAGCTTCTCTGACCCGCATGCAGCTGTGAGCCATCCATGAAGGTGCGCACGACTCTCCGCTTCGGTCCCATCGTCATTCACATCCACTGGTTGATCCTGCTGTGCCTGCTGCTGGCTATTGGCGGGCTGCTGCGCCTCGGCGTCTGGCAGCTGGGCCGTGCGCAGGAAAAGATTGCGCAGCAGGAATCCTTCCAGGCCTCCGGGCAGGCCCAGGCCACGCCGCTCGGGGAAGTGCCGACGGCCGGCATCGCGTTTGACACGCTTCAGCATCAGAACCGGCGCGTCGTGCTGAACGGAACCTACCTCAATGACAAGTCCATTTTTCTCATCTACCAGACCTTCGAGAGCCAGATCGGCTGGGAGATCGTCACCCCTGTCCGCCTCGAGCAACAAAACCTGATCGCGCTCGTCAGTCGCGGCTGGAATGGCACGGGCTCCTACGCAGCGCTGGCTGCGGCGCTGCCGCAGGTGGAAGGCAGCGTGAGACTCGAAGGCCAGATCCATGTGCCCACGGAAAGTCTCGCGGCACAAACCAACGCGAAGCTCGACCTTGACCAGTGGCCTCTCGCCATGCGCTACCTGAACACCACTGAACTCGCGCCGCTGTTCGACGCCCCGCTGTTCCCCTACGTCATCCGCCTCGCGGAGGAGCAGCCCGGCGTTCTCATCCGGCACTGGCCGCTGGTCCAGGTCGATTCCGGCCGCAACTTCTCTTACGCACTGCAGTGGTTTTCGATGGCAATCGCTGTGGCGATTGTCAGCCTCGTGCTGTCGAGTAATGCGCTGCAATTGTGGCAACAGAAGCACAGGCGGTTGTAAACACCCCGGCGATTGCGCAGAATTGCGCTATGGCGAGAAGTGCGTGGTACGCCGGATAATTTCCTTTAATCCAACCACTCTTTTCCTGCCTGAGGATCCACAGCATGACAACCGTGAAGCCAGAACAGGCCTCCCCGGAACATGACGATTCCGATGCCGACGCATTTGCCATACTGAGCCTGCTGCTCATCATTGCCGCCACGATCATCTACTACATCACTCATTAATCGACAGCCGGCAGAACCTGTGCCGGCGAAAGCCGGACCCATGCCTGTATCTAGAACCCGCCTGTCACTGGCGCTCGCCGTCAGTTGTATCGCCCTCCCCTGTGCCGCACAGAATGCTGTGTCCACGACCGCCTTCGACGAGGTCGTCGTCACCGCCAGCCGCATTCCGCAAAGCTTGCGAAGCATCGGCACCTCCTTGACCGTGCTTGACAGCAGCGACTTGCAACTGCGCGGCAATCTCGCCGTGCAGGACATCCTGCGCCAGACCCCGGCCGTATCGGTTACCAACAGTGGCGGCGCGGGCAAGGTATCGGCGCTGCGCATCCGTGGCGAAGAAGGCTACCGCACCCTGTTGATACTCGATGGCATCCGCCTGCTCGATCCGAGTGCTCCGCAGACCGCGCCGCAATTCGAACACATGCTCAGCAGTAACCTCGCGCGCGTCGAGATCCTGCGCGGTCCGCAAGGCCTGGCTTATGGCGCCGATGCCGGCGGTGTCGTCAACATGACGACCTTGCCCGCGTCGCGCGCGTTGAACGTGACGCTCGACGCGCAAGGCGGCGCTTATGGCACGCAGCATTACAGCGGCACGCTAACTGGCGGCGGCCCGCGTGCCGATTTCGTATTGCTGCTCAGTGACTTTGCGACGGATGGCTTCAATGCGCAGGCCGCGGACACAGCGCTGCGCGACGCCGACGGCTACGCCAACACGACATTGCACGGGCGTGCGGGCTTCGCGCTCGCAGACACGTTGCGTCTCGACGTCGCCCATCGCCAGGTGCGTGGAGATTCGGCTTTCGACGGTTGTTTCCACCCTTCGACCTTTGCCGTCGAGCATGACTGTGCCGATCGCTTTGCTCTCGACGCCACGCGTGCCGCGCTGACTCGTGATACCGCCCACGGCACGCACACACTGGCGTACGCCACGACGCAGACCGAGCGCAGGAATGTCGCTGCAGGCCTCGCGGCATTCAGCTCCGAGGGCGCGCTCGAGCGCTGGGAGTACCTCGGCCACGTGCGTGACCTGCCAGGTTTCGCACTCGTGTTCGGCGCCGATCACGAAGACGCGCGCAACAACGACGCAGGTCGTAACAACACAGGACTTTTTACCGAAGTGCTCAGCGAGTTCTCGGCCAACCTGCATATCAGTGCCGGCCTGCGCCATGACGACAACGATGACTTCGGCACCAACACCAGCTACCGGCTCAGCAGCGCGTATCTTGTCGACGCGGGCACCACGGGAACGCTTAAATTCAAAGCCAGCCACGGCACGGGCTTGCGCGCGCCCAGCCCCTATGAAGTCGCGTACAACAGCGGAAGTTTCAGCTATCCGCCGGCGTCATTGACCACGCTGCAACAGGAAAGCAGCGAAGGCTCCGAAGCTGGTGTCGAATACCTCCATGCCACTGGCCTGCATCTGGACGCCGTCTATTTCACGCAGGATGTGAACGACTTCATATACTTCGATCTCGCCGCCTTCAGCGGTTACCTCCAGCAGCAGGGCAGCAGTACCTCGCGCGGCGTCGAGCTGGCCGGCAGCCTGCCGCTATCGTCGGCGTGGCACCTGCAGGCGAACTATACGTGGAATGAAACGCAACAGCCCAACGGCCTGCAGCGGCCACGCCGGCCCGAGCACCAGTACAACCTCGGTGCCTCGTGGCAGGGGATGCAACAGCGCCTGACCTTGAATGCCTTTTACCGCGCGGCGCGCGCCGCGGTCGATGACACCTCCGCCGGCCGCGTCGCGCTCGACGACTATGGCGTGCTGGATCTCAGCGGGGGCTATCGCGTCAACGAACACCTGCAGCTGTTCGCGCGCGTCGAAAACCTGCTCGACACACAATACGAAGAACTCAGCGGATACAACACGGCGGCGCGCGCGGGATACCTCGGCTTCCGCCTCAACTATCGCCCGTGACTGACCTGATCGAGAGCTTTCCACCGCTCGCGCGGTCCGATGCCACCCGCCTGATCCTCGGCTCGATGCCCGGCATCGCCTCACTTGAGGCGCAACAGTACTACGCCCATCCACGCAATGCGTTCTGGCAGATCATGGAGGCGGTGCTCGGCATCCCGCCGGGACGCCCCTACGAAGAACGGGTGCAGCACTTGCTCGTGCACCGCATCGCGGTATGGGATGTATTGAAGACCTGTGTGCGCAGCGGAAGTCTCGACTCGGCGATCGACAGCAGCACGATGGTCGTCAATGACTTCCCGGCTTTCTTCGCCGCGCATCCGCGCATCGAGCTGGTTTGCTTCAACGGTACCCATACCTACGATGTCTGGCGCAGACACATCGCGCGGACCCTGCCCAACCCATTTACAGCCATTCCCACACTGCGCCTTCCCTCCACCAGCCCCGCGCATGCATCGCTATCACTGGCTGATAAAGTCACACGATGGAAGCAAGGGCTCGGCTTTACTGACTCACGACAGGGCACAGAGCAACGCTAACTGGGACACGTTCCGCCGAGTTAACTAACTGCGGGGCAACAAGTATTTGTCAAGGGCGTGCTTGCGGCCGCCGATACGATCAACGGGCTCGCCCTGGCATCTACCGGGCAAAACTGCAACTGAGCTTCGCCGGGTCCTGTCGTCTATAATCACTGCTGATAACGCCATCAGGAGTGCCAATGGACAAACTACTTCGCCCCCTCAACGACAACGAGCTCGCCGCGCTCGACCAGTTCCTGCTCGACCGCATCGACGCCAATCTCGACGACGATGATGATGACGTCGACGAGGAACTCGGCGATGTCGGCCTCGTATCGGTCTCGGGCCTCGATGGACTTTTCACCGCGCTCATCAGCGGGCCGGTACTGCCGGCGCCAGAGCAATGGCTGCCTGTCGTCTGGGGTGATTATGAACCGGAATGGGAAGACGCCCAGGACTTCGAGGCGCGCGTCGAACTGATGATGCGCCATCTCAACACGATCGCCGCAACGCTGCAGGAAGCGCCACAGGAATTTGATCCGCTGTTCCTTGAAGACGAGGAAGATGGTGAAACCTTCCTCGTCGTCGATGACTGGTGCGAAGGCTACACGCGCGGCGTCGCGCTTTCGGCCGACCGCTGGCGCAAGGGCGGCGCAACCGTCGAGCAGTTGCTGCACCCGATCGTGTCGTTCAGCAGTGCCACCGAGTGGCAGGCGCACGAACTCGAAGACGAGCGTGAGATCGAGAAGCTCAGCGAGGCGATCACGCCGAGCGTGCGCGCGCTGTATGCGTACTGGCAGGAACCGCGCAGGTCGGAGGCCGCGAAACCGGAGGCGGCGTCCAAACCTTCGCCATGGGACAATTCGCGTAAGAAATAGGCCCGCGCATGTACGATATTTACGACATTGCGCTGCTCATCCCGCTGACGCTCGTGGTGATGTACTGGTGGCGCGCGAGCGGGCAGCGCAGCGTGGCGCTGATCGCGGCGCGCGCGTACTGCAAGGAGCGCAACTTGCAGTTGCTTGACGAGTCTCTGGTCTTCACGCGCTATCGCATCGAACGCGATACGCGGCGCATGCGTCGGCTCTGCCGCATCTATGAGTTCGATTATTGCCCCGATGGGCTCGAGCGCGAGACTGGCGAGATCATCCTCAGCGGGTATTCGGTGCTGCGGGTGATTTTGCATAGCGATGCGCTCGAGATTACGGACTACGGTAATTAGATTCGCTGACAGTGCAGAGTGTGGGGGGTTATTGCTGCTCAGTGCTTTTGAACGCTCATAGGATCTGAGCTGCTGCGTGTTCTGGACACCCCCGGGATTGGAGTTGCTGCTGGTCTCGGCGCCGGAGTGTCGGGGCTGTGCTGCGTCTGGGGCGGCGAACCGCTAAATGGGGTCAGAGCCCATTTGTTTTGTTAAGACGTCTGGCTAATCGCGTTTTGGGACCTGTCGATGCTGACCCCATCTGCGCAGCTTGATTTTCCTGGAAGCGGATCGGGATCCGCTGTATTGGCGTCGATGTTCGCAAGCAAGTGCTATCTGGTTTGACAAAAATCCAGCACCCACGCGGACGCGCCGCTGAAGCCAGACGGAAACTGGTGGGTGACCAGAACGCGCACGGCGAGGCAAGGTCCCACGTTATAGAGCCAGTGTGTGACGCAGCACAGTCTCGAACCCCCCAGTGCAGCCAGGAGCAACAACCAGCCCGATAAGTGTTCACAAAAAGCCAACGCTCAGCTTTCACCGCGTTCGCCATGAGCGCCCTCGTGCGTAAGCCTGCCAAGCCCCCCCAAGCCGCACAGAGTGGCGTCCTGACCACTGGCAACAACCCGCCAAGCCCCTACCCAATCCGGTATACTCTTTTGGCCTCACGGTTATTCAAGGAACAACGCATGCCCCCGGAACAACAATCCTCGCTTGATCAGGCGCAACTGCCGCCGCTGCTTCCGCCGAAGATGGAACAACGCAACATCTTCCGCTGGTTCTTCTTCGGCGTATTCGCGTTTTTGCTGTATCAACTCCTGTTGATCCTGTCGCTGTTTGCGGACGCGATCATCTGGGCCGTATCGCTGTCGCTCGTGTTCGTACCCCTGTATCGCTATACCCAGCGGCGGCTGCCGGGCAGGCGCAATGCGGTGGCAGCGCTGTGCACGCTTGGCGTATTCCTGCTGTTCATGGTGCCGCTGATCCTGATGTTCTCCGTGGTCGTGCAGCAATCGGCCCAGGTGTATCCCACCGTCAGCGCCTGGCTGAATGGCGTACATGCCAGCGGCAGCGAATCGTTCATCGATGTGCTGCCCACCTTCATGCAGCAGTGGTGGGCCGACATCAATGCGTACATCGACGAAAGCCCCTATCTCTCCCAGTTCGACCTCGAACAGTTCGCGCTGTCCAACGTCGAGTCGATGAGCCGTTCGATCGCCAACTTCGGCGCGGCGGCTGCGCGCGGCGTACTGTTTGGCTTCATCAACCTGGCACTGGTACTGGTGCTGATGTACTTCTGCTTCCGCGACGGCGAACGGCTGCTGAACTGGTTCTACCAGATCGTGCCGATGCAGGTGGCGCATGTCGAGGCGATTGCCCTGCGCGTTTACCAGACCATCAATGCCGTCATCACTGGCGCATTACTGACGGCCGGTGCGCAGGCCTTGCTGGCGATCACCGGCTATCTGATCGCAGGCGTGCCGCTGGCCGTATTCTTCGGCGTGCTGACAGGGATTTCAGCGATGATCCCTGTGGTCGGTGCTGCCCTGGTGTGGATACCGATCAGCCTCTTCGTATTCTCCGAAGCGCCCGGCTGGGGCATTTTCGTGGCGGCATGGAGCTTCTTCCTCGTCAGTATGATCGACAACTTCCTGAAGCCAGTACTGATCGGCAGCCAGGCGCACATGCCGATCCTGCTCGTATTCTGCGCCATCATCGGCGGCTTGAACGTATATGGCTTCACCGGCGTCATCATCGGTCCAATCCTCATAGCAATGCTGCTCGCCTTCATCGGCATCTACCGCGAATACTATCTGCCCGGCCTGGACCGCAGGCAGGCCTCGGTGGCGAAGGCTAGCGCGTCGGAACCCGCAGCGTCGGCTACGCCCATGTGACCCACGTCCACAACACCCATGTCCCCAACGACAGTGCCGCAGCAGGCGGTGCTGAATGAAGGAGGTTCCAATGTCTGAACTGGTGTTTTACACGAATCCGCAATCGCGCGGCCGCATCGTGCGCTGGATGCTCGAAGAGTGCGGCGCTACGTATCGCACTGTAATCATTGCATACGGTCCGGAGATGAAGACCGAGCCCTACGCAAGCATCAATCCCATGGGGAAGGTGCCGGCCATCGTTTATGCCGGCAAGCCGGTTACGGAAACCGCGGCGATCTGCGCCTTTCTTGCGGACCTGTATCCGGCCGCGAAGCTGGCGCCACCACCGGAGCAGCGCCAGGATTATTATCGCTGGATGTTCTTCTGCTCCGGGCCGCTGGAAGCCGCTATCACCGACAGGATGCTCGGCTTCGTCGTACCAGCGGACAAGCAACGCATGACGAGCTACGGTGATTTCGATGTCGCGGTGGAAGCGCTCGCGCAAAAGCTGCGCCGCACGCCGTATATCACGGGAGAAACCTTCAGCGCCGCCGACGTCTATGTCGGCTCCCACGTCGGCTATGGCCTACAGTTTGGCACCCTGCCGAAGCTGGCCGAATTCGAGGACTATGTCGCGCGCGTCAGCCAGCGCCCCGCAAAACTACGCGCCGACGAACTCGACAACGCCTTGCTCAAGCCCTCGCAATAGACTCGCTGCCAGGCGTGCCGCGATGCCAGCGCCCTTCGCTTCCACGACGCTGCACCCAGGTATCGGACGCGCGGAAACGACGAAGACCCAGGTCGATGAAACTGTTTGAACATTCCTTCCAGGCAATGGGCACGCGCTGCGAAACGCAGCTGTACGCCACGCAGCCCGAACAAGCCGCGCGCGTGGCCGCGGCCGTGCAGGCCGATGTCGAGCGTCTCGAAGCTCAGTACTCGCGTTATCGCGACGCGAGCTTGCTGGCTCGCATCAATCGTGTTGCCGCAAGCGGTGGGCGCATCGAGGTCGATGCCGAGACAGCGCACCTGCTCGACTACGCGGCAACCTGTTACGCCGAGAGCAACGGACTCTTCGACATCACCTCCGGCGTGCTGCGCCGCGCGTGGGACTTCAAGTCGCCGCGCCTACCCGACCCGCACGTGCTGGATGGACTATTGCGCCATGTCGGCTGGCAGCGCCTGCGCTGGCATAAACCGGTGCTGGAATTTCCCGAGCCAGGGCTCGAACTCGACTTCGGCGGCATCGTCAAGGAATACGCCGCCGATCGCGCCGCGACACTATGCCGCGCGCACGGCGTGGAACATGCCTTGATCAACCTCGGCGGCGACATCCGCGTCGCCGGTCCGCATCCCGACGGCGGTCCCTGGCGCATCGGCATCCGCGATCCGCGCGATGGCGGCGTGCTGCAAACGCTGGAGCTGTATTCAGGCGCGCTCGCCAGCAGCGGCGACTACGAGCGCTGCATCCTCATCGACGGCCTGCGTTACGGGCATATCCTGGATCCACGGACGGGCTGGCCGGTGCGGCACATGGCCGCGGTCAGCGTAGTGGCGGATTTCTGCGTCATCGCTGGCAGCGCGGCGACGATTGGAATGCTGTTCGGTGAAAGTGGAGCGCAATGGCTGCGGCAGCTGGGGCTGCCGCACCTGTGGATGGATGTCGCCGGAAACCGCGGCGGCGAACTGGTTGCCGCGCCTGCAGCGTCAGGCGCGGCAGCACTCAATTGCCTCAGGAGGGATGCTTTGTCAGACGCAGATAAGACTTGAGCGTCTTCCAGCCGCCGGGAAACAGGCCCTTTGCCTCCTCGTCGCTAACCGAGGGAACGATGATGACGTCCTCGCCGCTCTTCCAGTTGACGGGCGTGGCCACGCGATGCTTCGCAGTCAACTGCATTGAATCGAGCACGCGCAGGATCTCGTCGAAGTTGCGGCCGGTCGTCATCGGGTAGGTCAGCATCAGCTTGATCTTCTTGTCGGGGCCAATGATGAATACCGAACGCACCGTTGCATTCGTCGCCGCGGTACGCCCTTTAGCGCTGCCAGCCTCTTCCGCCGGCAGCATGTTGTAGAGCTTCGCGACCTCGAGAGTGGTATCGGCAATCATCGGGTAGCTGATCGGACCGCAGGCCTGCGTCTCCTCGATGTCCCTGGCCCAGCGCGAATGGTCATCGACCGGATCGATGCTAAGCCCAATCAGTTTCGTGTTTCGCTTGGCGAATTCCGGCGCCAGCTTCTGCATGTAGCCGAGTTCGGTGGTGCAGACCGGAGTGAAATCCTTCGGATGCGAGAACAGGATTGCCCAGCTGTCGCCAATCCAGTCGTGGAAATTGATTCGGCCCTGCGTTGTGTCCGCAGTGAAATTCGGCGCTATGTCATTGATGCGCAGTGACATGAAAACCTCCTTCTATATGGGTGGGTTGTGGATCTACACGGGAGCACAAAGCCTGCTCCGAATGCGCGCACGACACAAGCCGGTGGTCCCAGTGGCCCACCGCTCACCGGGCAAATGCAGCGTGCTCACCCGGAATCGGGCATTCCTGAAAAGCCGTCCAGCGCTGGACCAGACTCAAGCATTCCCGATTTCGGTCGTTACGAGGGGAAAACCCACTATGGACAAGGAAGCGATGCTGAAAGAAACCCTGCTGCGCCTCATGCAGCGGCTGGCGAAGGTCGGTGGCTGGGCGGTGACGCACGAAGCGGGGGAAAGTTCGCTGTACTGGACGCCAGGCACCTACGAGATCTACGAATACGGAGGCACGGCCCCGCCGTCTTTCACCGACAACCTCGCCCGTGTGCTGCCCGCCTATCGTGAGCTTGCAGCCAGCATGATGGAACGCTGCCTGCGCGGCGAAGCCTGCGATTTCGAGATGGAAATCGTTTCCTTCAAGGGCACCTTGAAGTGGCTGCACGTTATCGGCGAGCCAGAGAAGGATGCGACTGGCGCACTCATCCGCGTCGCCGGCGCGGTGCGCGACATCACGCTGCAGAAGCAGCAGGAGCACGACAAACGCCTGCTGAGCCATCGCCTGTTCACAACGCTCGAAGGCATGACCGATGCGTTCTACATGCTCGGTACGGACTGGCGCGTGATCTATATCAACGAAGCCGCCGATCGGCTCGTCCAGGGCCTGGCGCGCAAGGCTCTCGGCACCAGCATCTGGGACATGTTCCCGACCCTCGTGGATACGCCGCTGTACGCGGGCTATCACCAGGCGCTGCGCGACCGGAAGCCCTTCCATTGCGAGTACTACTCCGAGCTGATGCAGAACTGGATCGAGCTCAGCGCTTATCCTTCCGCCGAAGGCCTTGCCGTTTACTTCCGTCCGATCACCGAACAGAAACGCATGGCTGCGCGTATTGCCGCCTCCGAACGCCGCCTGAACTACGTCACGCTGGCAACGCTCGACGCCGCCTGGGACTGGAATCTCGACACCGATCGCATCTGGTGGAGTGGCGCGCTCGAGCGCCTGTTCGGTTACGAAGACCTCGAGGGCGCACCCGAACTCGACACGCCGCGACTGTTCTGGACCGACCAGATCCACGAGGAGGACCGGGGCCGCGTTCTTGACAGCATCGCCCATATCGTCGCCAGCGACGCGCGCATGTGGGAAGAGCGCTACCGCTTCAAGCATCGCGACGGCCAGTTCGTGCATGTGGAACATCGCGGCTTCATCATCCGCCAGGACAATGGTCGTGCGCAGCAGATCGTCGGCGGCATCACCGACATCAGTGACCGGATGCTGCTGGAGCAGCGCATGCTGCATGCGCAGCGGCTGGAGTCTGTCGGCAAGTTGACCGGCCATGTCGCACATGACTTCAACAACCTGCTGACCGTCATCCTCGGCAATGCCGAGTTGCTGCAGATGATCATGAAAGGCAATGCCGCCGTTGAGCCGCTAGCCGAAATGATCAGCAGCGCAGCGATTCGCGGTAGCGATTTGACACGCCGGCTGCTCGCCTTCGCCCGCAAGCAGACGCTCGAGCCGCGCTCCGTGGACATCAATGCGCTCGTTGACAACATCGCGCCATGCTGGAACGCACGCTGGGCGTCGACATTGTCATCGAGGTGCATACGACACCCGACCTGCATCCGGCGCTCGTCGACGCACACCAGCTCGAAGGCGCGCTGCTCAACCTGTGCCTGAACGCGCGCGATGCAATGCACAAAGGCGGAATGCTGACGATCGAAACCTCCAACGCCGTCATCGGCAACAGCTTCAGGGAGCACTACCAGGAACTCGAGCCGGGGCCCTACGTCGTCGTCGCCGTTACGGACACTGGCACTGGCATCCAGCCTGAGCACATCAAGCACGTGTTCGAGCCCTTCTTCACGACGAAGCCCGCGGGCAAGGGCACCGGGCTCGGCCTCAGTTCCGTGTTCGGCTTCGTCAAGCAGTCCGATGGTCACATCTCGATTTTCTCGGAACCAGGCGCCGGCACCACCGTGATGATCTATCTGCCGGTTGCCACGACCGTCCCCGCCACGCTGCCGGTAAAAGCCGCCACCACGGCCGGCGGCAACGAGACGATTTTGGTCGTCGAAGATGACGACCAGGTGCGCCAGGTGGCTGAGGCGCTGCTGGCCCGGTCCCTTGGCTACAAGGTGTACATGATGTGCGATGCCGCATCGGCGCTGCAGTTCCTCAACGAGGGCGCCCACATCGACCTCGTGTTCACAGACGTCATGATGCCCGGCATGAACGGACGCGAATTCGCGCGGCAGGCCAAAGTCCTGCGCCCGGCATTGAAAGTGCTATTCACCTCGGGCTTCACCGAGAATGTCAGCGTGCAGCCCGGCGGCATGGATGAAGGCTTTAACCTCCTCCCGAAGCCTTATTCGATTGGAGAGCTGGCGCGCAAAGTGCGCGACACCCTCGACACACAAGCTTAGGCGACAGACCCCTTACGGTTAGCGTTGCTAACAATCGACGGCCTGTCCCGACGCCATCAAAGCAGTCATGGCCCAGTCAGCACTACCCTGCTGCGGCCGCAAACTTTTCCTAAAGCCATCCCGCAAGCTGTCGCTACAAGCGCGATAAAGGTTTATGGAGATTGCTGTGAAACAACCCAGCGTCACGCGCGATACCAGTGAGCTGATACGCCACTTGCAGGTCGGCCAGTACGTGAGCATCGAGATATCCAACATACACAAGGATCGCTTCAGCACGCGTCTCGTTGGCCTGCTGGATCCGAAGTACCTGATCCTGGAGCTGCCCAGCATCATCAAGCGCGGCGAGCTGGTGGACCGGCTGATCCTCAACAACACGCTGACGATCCGCACGATATGCGAGCGGACGACGGGCGAGTGCATGGGCTTCCAGACAACCGTCGAAGCCATCGTCAAGCATCCGTATCCCCTGTTCTTCGCCTACTTCCCTCTCGAGATATTTACCTACGAGCTGCGCCGCGAGGAACGACTTGAAACCTTGTTGCCCGCGCGGATCTACACCGATGACGGCAAGCAGACCGTGCACGGCACGATCACCGATATCTCGCGCGGCGGCTGTCGCTTCATGGTCGACTGTGAAGCACTCATCGCAGACCTGCACGCCACCACGCTGCACCTCGCCTATCCCGATCCAGCGCGCGGCATCGACACCGTGAAGTACGTCAGGATCTGCTCGCGCCGCAAGCACGGCAAGAAGAGCCTCGCGCTCGGACTGGAGTTCATCGAGGCCATGGCGAAATCCGCCTGATCCTGTTACCGCCGCGCAACGCAGACAAGGGCGCGCCGCATGCTCTCACCGATACCTTCCTCCAGATCACATCGCCACGCATTTCGATACGGCGCATAACGCCGCGTGTCGCCGCTGGTGTGCCGTCCCATCCAGTCTTCTCTCGAGCTTGGACTCGGCATCGGTATCGTCGCATCGCTTGCGTTCAACGCCGAACGCGACAAGGACCTGCGGCTACTCGACTGTTCGCATCTGTTGCCGGAAAATGTCACGCGCATCGCGATCCGCGAGCCGCATCTGTTGCGGCAGTTCGCTTATCATTTCGTAGGGCTCTGTGCCCCAAAGGTGCTGACGCAATTACCGGGCTATAACGGAAAGTAGACGGCGTTTTTACAGAGTGTCTACCAATGTATCTTTGACAAGCATTGCCAATTTACCCAAGCTAGCCATGCATTTTTTCGACTGACAAAGCCCCCATGCGTACACAGATCTGCATCGCTTTATGCCTCCTGTTGACCGGACCCCTTACGGCACTGGCACAGCCAAACTCCGCTGGCGACCAGGTAATAAGCGCGACGAGCCTTCCCGTGGCGTCCCCCGAAGCGAGCGCCGAGTCTGTCATCATCTTTTTGCCGACAGTGGACATTTCGCTGGAGTCTGGCGCCCAGGATATCTATCTCAAGGGCAGGATTGTGAAGGTCGAGCGCGGCAAGGCGCCCGGCGCGATCATCCGGCATGCGGACACGATGAGAGCCGCCCACCCGGCCGGCATACCGGTGCGAATGTTTCTAATGCGCGCACCCGACCGCGACGCCTACTATCCGGTTGCGGTCCACTCGCTGAAGGACGATCCGCTTGCGCTGGCGGCGGTGGCAGCCATGTCGCAACCTGCTAATGCTCCGGTCATTTCCGTGAGCGTAACCTCCCCGCTCGGCAACCCTGTGTACGCGGCGCCGCTCAATGGAGTGCCCTACGACTTCGGCGCCAAAATCACGATTCCCGCGGGTGGTCCGCCGCTGAAAGCTGATCTGTACTTCGGCTTCATGCGCCGCGAAGGCAGGCAGGCATACACGTGGGACAGCGATGCAGGGGTGCCGGTCATCAAGACGGGGATGACGCCGCTGATGAAGGACATCGGACTGGGGACGGCGGCGACGATCGACCTGGAGCAAATTTTCGGCGGCGATATCGAATATGAATTCATCGGCGATGAACCAACAGGCGTCTACCTCGTATTCGCGATGCTGGTACTCGCAGGCACATCACCGTCGCAACCAATAAACTGGATCGCCGCCGAGATGACGCCGCTGTTCGTCGACTGAGGCGGCTCTGGTGGGAGGACGCCCGCGGCGCTCGAAGCCGCAAGACGTAAAGCGCGCATTCAGCATGTCAGTAGCGCAAGTCACCAATCATGCGGCGCCCGCGGCGGTCGAAGCCGCAAGACTTAAAGCGCGCATTCCGCATGTCAGTAGCGCAGATACCCAATCATGAATCAGTCACACATATCACAATGATGCCCCGGCGCGTCATGTCCGATGGGCGGCTGGTAGGTGATCCTTTCGACACGATGACCACTTGCGACGATCGCCTCGCTGATGAGCGCGAGGTCCACCGATGAGGTCACACTCACCTTTTGTGAGTCGATGTTGAAATTCAGCATGGCGTTGCCATCGAGCGCCAGTATCGCGCCAATGATTGCCTGCTGGCTGGGGCCGTGACTCATGCCGGAAATGGTAAATTCGTACATGGTCTCACCTCCTTATGCCGCGCTCGGCAGCCTGTTGTCGCGCGAGGACAGGAGCCCATGTAAGGGGACGCAGGTCCGCAAACGACAGGCGTGGCAAGATAGCGAAGAAGATTCCCGATTGACAGCCTGAATTTGTTACAACTTCTTGCCGCCAGCGGAATCCCCGCTATAGTGCCGGGCATGATTTCCGCACGCGATATCCTTCACTCCGTCTTCGGTTATTCCAGCTTCCGTCCGCCCCAGGCCGATATCATCTCCACGCTGATCGACGGCGGAGACGCGCTCGTGCTGATGCCGACCGGCGGCGGCAAGTCGCTGTGTTACCAGGTACCGGCGCTGGCGCGGCCTGGCTGCGGCATCGTGATCTCGCCGCTGATCGCGCTCATGCAGGACCAGGTAGTCGCCCTGCAGCAGCTTGGCGTCAAAGCCGAGTTCCTCAATTCCACGCTCGACTTCGACACCGTGCTGCGCATCGAAGGCGAACTTGAGCGTGGCGAACTCGACCTGCTGTATATCGCGCCGGAGCGGCTGAAACAGGACCGCACGCTGGCGCTGCTGCAGCGCTCGCAGCTGGCGCTATTCGCCATCGACGAAGCGCACTGCGTATCGCAATGGGGACACGACTTCCGCGCCGACTACCTCGAACTCGGCGTACTGCACACGAAATTCCCGAAGATTCCGCGCATTGCGCTGACGGCGACGGCCGACGTGCGCACACGCCAGGAAATCATCCACCGCCTCGATCTCGGCAACGCGCGCCAGTTCATCGCCGGCTTCGACCGGCCGAATATCTGTTACCGCATCGTGCTGAAGGATAATCCCCGCCAGCAGCTGCTGGCCTTCCTGCGTAACGAACACGCAAACGACGCCGGCATCGTGTACTGCATGTCGCGGCAAAAGACCGAGGAGACGGCGGCGTGGCTGCAGAGTGAAGGCTTCAAGGCACTGCCCTACCACGCCGGACTTCCGTCCCAGGTGCGTGCCGACAACCAGTCGCGTTTCCTGCGCGAGGACGCGATCGTCATGGTCGCGACCATTGCCTTCGGCATGGGCATCGACAAACCAGACGTGCGTTTCGTCGCGCATCTCGATATGCCGAAGACAATCGAGTCTTACTATCAGGAAACCGGGCGCGCAGGCCGCGACGGGCAGCCCTCCAATGCGCTATTGCTGTACGGCTTGCAGGACGTCATGAAGCTGCGCGAAATGATGACGCAGTCACAGGGCAGCGAGGAACACAAGCGCGCCGAGCAGCATCGCCTGAATGCGATGCTGGGTCTTTGCGAAATCACCAGTTGTCGCCGCGTGGCCTTGCTGCGCTACTTCGGCGAAGACCGCGTCGAGCCCTGCGGCAACTGCGACATGTGCCTGCAACCCGCCGATACCTGGGACGGCACTGAACCGGCGCGCCTCGCGCTGAGCGCGGTGTACCGCACCGGGCAGCGCTTCGGCGTAAATCATCTGATCGACGTTCTGCGCGGCGCGGAGAACGAGCGCATCTTCCAGTTCGACCACCACAACCTCGGCGTCTACGGCAAAGGCAAGGACATCGACAACAACCAGTGGCGCTCAGTGTTCCGGCAGCTGGTTGCGCGCAACTACCTGAGCGTAGATGTCGATGGCTTCGGTGGCCTGCGCCTCGAGGAAGCGTGCCGCGCGCTGCTGCGCGGCGAGGAATCGATTGCGCTGCGGCGCGATGAGAAGGTGAAAGCGTCGAAGAAAACGCGTGACCGGAAAGCGCCAGTGGCCTTCTCTGGAGACATCGACGAGGTGCTGTTCGATGCGCTGCGTGCCTGCCGCCTGAAACTGGCCGAGGAACAGAAGGTGCCGCCTTACGTGATCTTCCACAACTCTACGCTGGAAGATATGTGCCGGATAAAGCCGCGGAATCTCGATGAGTTCGGGATGGTCAGCGGCGTAGGCGAGCGCAAGAAGGAGAAGTACGGGCCGGCCTTTCTGGCCGTGTTGAACGCGTCCTGAGCGACCAGCAACGCAGGCGCCGACCAACCCGCTCAGTTCCGCTCGAGCACCTTCCGCTCCAGCTCCCTGAACTGCGCCATCAAAGGCTGCACGCTCGGCACATGGCACTCGCGCTCGATGGGTTCGAACTGCTTGTCGTTCGAGGCCAGCGCCGCGAACAGCTCCGCGCCCATCGCATAGGGCACAACCCGGTCACCCGTGCAGTGAAAGGCAAACACCGGCACCTCGATGGCGTCGGCCCATTGCAGGCTGTCGAAGGGATCGCGCGACAGTTGTTCGACCGGCAGCCAGGGATAACGCTGCTGGGCGAGGCGCCAGATGGCCGTGTAGGGTGAATCGAGCACGAGGCCCGCAGCGTCCTGGCGCGCAGTCAGCCACATCGCGATGCCGGTGCCGATCGACTCGCCAAACACAATCAGGCGCTCGGGTGGAACGCCCTGCTCTTTCAGCCAGTCATAGGCACTGATCGCGTCGAGGCGAAAGCCGGCTTCGGATGGCGCGCCGGACGACCCACCATAGCCACGCCAGCTGACACCAAGCAGACCCGCGCCTTCGGCAGTCAACAAACCAAAGCGCCCATCGCGGCTCGCGAGCGTTTCGGCGTTGCCGTGGAAGTAGAGGTAAACCGGTTGTGCGCTGCTCGCTGGCGGGATCCACCAGGCCTTGATGCTTTCGCCGTCGGGCGTGGGAAATTCCACGACGCTCGCGTTTGGAACGCTGTCGACGTCGAGCGCGACATCGCGCGGATCAGCGGGGAACAGCAGGCGACGCTGTACGAAGTACATCGTCGAGCACGCGGCCAGGTAAAGCATTACGGCGACCATGGCGGCACGCGCGAGCGCCTTGCGAAAAACAGTGGTTGTCATGCGGGCAGGTGCCGGAACCGAATTTGGGTGTCGGGATGGCCGTTATTTGACACGGAAATCGCCGCAAATTCGACTCAGACGCCTGCCATTGCGCAACGCGGCTGGAGGATTCAACTCGACCGCTGCTTCGTTACCAGTTGTACTGAGCCTGTAGCGCGAGCGTACGCGGCCGATCGGTCAGCCGGAAGAAGCTGTTGGTCGAGCGCAGCGGTAGGTCCTCCGCGTGCGGCGAAGTCAGCTTGTCGCTCAGGTTGCGGCCGACGAGCGCGAGCTCCCAGCCCTGGTCACTGGCGAGCGCGACACGCAGGTTTACCTTCGTGAAACGCTCCTGCAGCGTGGCTGGATCGTTGTCGGCCGCGAGGAACCTGGCGTCCTGGAAGTACACGAGCAACTGCGTTTGCACGCGGAGTCCGCCGGACAGCGGCCAGCTGTAATCGGCGCTGAGGTTACCGCTCCAGTCGGGCGACATCAGCAAGTCGTCGCCGCTGAGGTCCTGCACGAGGAAGCCCGTCACCGGGCTGACGGCGCAATTGGCGTTGGGTGCACGCGCAAGGTCGAGCGCGGTGCACTGCGCATCGCGGTAATCGTCCCACTGCGCGTCGAGCAGCGCGAGTGAGCCGCCGAGTACCAGGTTATCCGTGACCGCCCAGCGCACATCAGTCTCGATGCCCTGCGAGCGCGCGCTGGCCGCGTTGTTGACGAGGAAGTTGACGACACCGTCGAAGGTGCTGACCTGCAGGTTATCGTATTCGCTGCGGAACAAGGCAGCGTTGAACACCATCGCTCCGTCGAGCAGGCGCGACTTCAGGCCGAGCTCGTAGCCATCGACGGACTCGGGCTCGAACTGGCCCGTCGTGGCATTCAGGAACAGGTTGCGCTGGTCGAAGCCGCCGGCCTTGAAGCCTTCGGTGTAGCTTGCATACAGCATCGCGTCGTCGAGGACATCCCACTGGACGCTCAGCGACGGCGTCACTTCGTCGGCACCGCGATCGAGCGCGAGCAGGCCCTGCTTCCACCCAAAGGCGCGGCCGCGCGGCGGGTTGTTTCCAGTCACGAGCAACGGCGCTCCGGCAATGCAGCCGAGCGCGGCAGCCGCTGTCGGCGGACAGGGCACCGTGACGCCCGGGGCGCGATCGACGATGGTCTGGCGACGATCCAGACTCTTATCTACTTCGGTATAACGCGCCCCAAGCGTCGCGCGCAAGGTATCGCTGATATTCCAGGTGACCGAGCCGAAGCCAGCCCAGGAGTCTTCTTGCTGCTCATGGACGGAGTTGAGGCCAGCAATGGTCGCTGGCAAGCGACAGGTCGGATCATTCGCGCGCGCCGGTGCGCGGCAAGCGTCGGTGAAATAGGTCGAGGCTGGCTGGAAGTACGGAGGCGGCAGGTACAGGTAGATGTCCTCGTTGACGCCAAGCTCGCTGGTGTGGACGTAGACCCCAGTCATGTATTCGATCCGTCCGCCGGTGGCGGAAGTCAGGCGCAGTTCCTGGCTGAACTGCTCGAACTCCTCGAGCTGCTCCGCGCCCGCCAGCGGCAGCGGCACGAAGTCGGTCGGCTGCCTGAAGTCGAACTCATACCTGCTGAAACCCGACACCGCCGTCAGCGTGTGCGCATCGAGCTTCCAGTTCAGCGTCAGCGTCACGTTGCTGTTGCCGAGATCGCCGAGGTCGCGTTGCGATAGCATGTCCGCCGGCGCTGGTATCGCGCGGCCGGCCTCGGCGGCGCCCACGGCATTGACCACGCTCGTGAACTGCGCCGGTATCGGGCCGTTGTATTGGGTGTACTTGTCGAACGCGTCGTCGAAGTTGGGATACAGCGGAGCGCCCAGGGGACCGAGCGCCGCCGGCAGCACGCGCTGCGTCGCTATCGCGCAGGTGCCCTGCGCGCCCGTCGTGGGTGGACAGTCGATTGTCTGCAGGTTGCGGCCGAGCACTTCGAAGGACCCGCCTTCGAGTTTGAGGGTTGCATCGAAAATATCATTCGGCGTGAAGGCCATCGTCAGGCGCAGCGCGCGGTTGCGCTCCTCTCCTTCGGTCTTGCCCGTATTGAGATTCTTCACCCAGCCATCGTGGCCGCTGGAGAGGCCGGACAGGCGCACGGCGAAGCTATCGGACAGCGAACCGCCGACACCGGCTTCGTAGTGGCGCTCGTTGTTCTCGAACTCGTAGAAGGAGTTGACGTAACCATTGAACTCGCCTGCAGCCCGTCGCGTCGTGATGTTCAGCGCGCCTGCGATCGAGTTGTTGCCAAAGTAGGTACTCTGCGGGCCGCGCAAAACTTCCACGCGTTCGATATCGAGGAACTGGCTGCGCGTCTGCAGGCTGCGGCCGTAATAGACACCATCGATAAAAGTACCGACGGACTGCTCGAAGCCGGCATTGATGCCGGACCCGATGCCACGGATGAACAGCTTGTCGCCAATGCCCGATTCGCTGATATGGATATTCGGCAACTGCACGCTGAGGGTTTCGAGTTCAACGAGATTCTGCTGCTGCAAGGCCTGCCCGCTGACTGCATTGACCGAAATTGGCACGTCCTGCAGGTTCTGCTCGCGCTTCTGCGCGGTCACGACGATCTCTTCGACCGCCTGCGCATATGCGCCACTTGCAGTACTCGCCGCGCATATTGCGGCAACCAACACTCTGGTTTTGCGGACGACCATGATTATCCCCTGATTTTTTTTGCGAATGGTGCTGCGGATCTGTGCCCGCACCAACTATAGCGTATTTTGCGCGTTTTACCGGCGGGAAAAGCGTGGACTATCGGGCAAATGCGTAGACGAAATACGCACGAATCATCGACGCTTCAGCCCATCGCGCTCAGCGCCTGGGCTGCGTCCAAAAAAGGGAGTTGGCTGCGCGGGGACTAACGCGAAGACGCTTGCCAGCCACCGCCGAGCGCCTGGTACAGGCCGACCATGGCGTTCAACTGCAGCAGCTTGTTATCGAGCCAGGCATTGCGCGAGGCGAACAGCGTGTTCTGCGTTTGCAGCACGGTCTGGTAATCGGCCACCCCTTCTTCGTAGCGCACCTGTGCGATGCGAAACGCTTCTTCGGCGGCGCCGAGGTTGCCGAAAGCAGTCTGGCCCTGCGCTTCCAGCAACTGGATGTTGCTGAGTAGCACCTCGACTTCGTTGAAGGCACCCAGCACGGACTTGCGGTAGTTCGCGAGGCTGTTTTCCATCGTGAGCCTTGCCTGGTCGATGTTGCGGAAACGCTGGCCGTTGTCGAGCAGCGTTTGCACGAGGTTGGCGCTGATGGTGAGCACACTGTCCGGGGATGCGACCAGTTCGCTGAGCGAGGTCGACGAGGCGTTGACGCCGCCGGTCAGCGCAATCTGCGGGAACAGATCCGTGCGCACGATCGCGACGTTGGCGTTCGCGCTGCGCAACACCGCTTCGGCCTGCACGAGATCGGGACGGCGGAACAATAACTCCGACGGCAGGCCGGGCTGCACGACGGGAACTTCAATCGTCTGCAGTGTCTGCCCATCCACTTCGAAGCCCTGAACGCCGCGACCCAGCAACAGCGCCAGCGACGCGCGTGCGGCAAGGTCGTTTTGAATGAGACTGCGCAGATTGTTGCGCTCGCGTTCGATGGCAATGCGTTGCTGCAGCGCTTCGATCGGCACGGCAACGCCGGCATCGACGCGCGCCTGCGCGATCGCGCCAATGGCTTCGGCGTTCGCGACGTTCTGCTGCGCGGCTTCGACTTTGTCGCGGATCAGCAGCAGCTGGAAATAGGTGGAAGCAGCGGTTCCCAGGGTGTTCAGTGCAAGGTCGGCCGCCTGCGCCACGCGTCCATCGTAATCGGCAACGGCACGCTCGAAGGTCGCGGGCTTGCTGAGGATATCGTTGTAGGTAAATGCGGCGCCGAGCGTGAACGGCGTATTCGGACCGCTCGAGCCATCGCCGAGTACATCGTTGCGCGTTTCGCTATACGACGCGCCGGTGCCGATCGTGACGACCGGCGTCGGCAGCAGGTTGAAGCCGGCTTCACGCAAGGCGATCTGCGCGGCTTCAAGATTGCGCTGGTTGTTGGCGAGATCGAGGTTGCTGGCCTGGACGCCGGCGATGATGGAGCTCAGCTCGCTATTACCGAAGGTGCTCCACCACTCCGTCGAAGGCCATACCGGCGCTTCGGCCGGGACCGGGCCAACCCACTCGGCGGGCACGTCGGTCATGGCCAGCGGCGGCACTTCGGTGGCGCAGGCGGCAAGCAGGCAGGCCAGTGACAGGACGGAAAGCGACCTTGTGTTCATCATATGCGGTGTCTGTTTGTCAGATCTGGTTGTCAATCGTTGGCAAGCGCAACGACGGGATCGAGACGCGCGGCTTTACGGGCCGGCGCAAAGCCAAAGATGAGACCGGTGGCCGAGGCACTGCCAAAGGCCAGCAGCATCGGCCCGGACGTAAAGCGGATCGGTACGCCGAAATTCTCGATGGCAAGACCGATACCCACGCCCAGCAGCAAGCCAATCGCGCCACCGAGCCCTGCGACGACGATGGCCTCGGACAGGAACTGCGAAAGAATGTCTTTCTGGCGCGCGCCCGTGGCCATGCGGATACCGATCTCGCGAGTACGTTCGGTCACCGACACCAGCATGATGTTCATGACGCCGATGCCGCCGACGAGCAGCGAGATCGCGGCGATCGCGCCAAGCAACATTGTCAGCATGGCCGTAGTCTGGTTGACGGTGTCGAGCAGTTCGGCGCTGTTGAAGATGCGGAAGTCTTCCTTGCCATGGCGCGAGATCATGTAAGCGGTCAGGTCCTTCTCGGTCTGGTCCATCTTGCTGATGTCGTCGACCGCGACCGCGATCGAACGCGCATAGGGCGTGCCCATCAGACGCAGCGCGCCGGTGCGGAAGGGAATGAAGACGTTGTCGTCCTGGTCGCCGCCGCCGAAGCCGGACGAACCACCCTTGCTGGTCAGCACGCCGATGATCTGGAAGGGCACGCTATTGATAAGAACGAATTCGCCCAGCGCATTCTGGCCTTCGGGGAACAGTTCTTCCTTCGCCGTGGGGCCAAGCACCGCGACCGGCGTGTAGTTGTCGCTGTCCTCGCGCGTGAAGAACACGCCTTCTGCGAGCGGCCAGTTGCGCAGCTCCGGGACGTTTTCCGACGTAGCGGTGACTTGCGCGTTGTGATCCTGCCGCTGGTAGCGCAGCGTGAAGTTGCCCTGCAGTTCGGGCAGCGTACCAAGCACGTTCGGTACATCGGCCATGATTGCATCGGCATCTTCCCATGACAGCGTCGACGGCAGGTCGCGCCATTGTTCTTCGCCGCGCGCCGGTTGCAGGTTCAGGATATTCGTGCCGATCGAGCTGATGCGTTCGACGATGTCGGCGCTGACACCCTCACCGATCGCGAGCATGACGACGACGGAGACCACGCCGATGACGATGCCGAGCAGCGTCAGCACCGTACGAAATACGTTTGCACGCAAGGAGCGCAGTGCCATGCGTATCGCTTCGCCGACACCGGCAAATGCGGAGGCGACCTTCCGCGACAGGAACAGGTCGCGCAACTTGTTGTTATGCGCCGGATCGACCGCGCCTTCAGCTGGACCGCTGTCGGACAGAATGCGGCCATCGCGGAATTCGACGACACGGTCCGCATGCGCGGCGACTTCACGATCATGCGTGATGAGGATTACCGTATGGCCTTCGCGCGCCAGCTTTTCAAGCAGCGCCATGACTTCGATGCCGCTTTGCGAATCGAGCGCGCCAGTCGGTTCGTCGGCGAGGATCACCTGGCCGCCGTTCATCAGCGCGCGCGCGATCGACACGCGTTGTTGCTGGCCGCCGGAGAGCTGGCTTGGGCGATGGTCCATGCGCTCGCCGAGGCCGAGCGAGGTCAGCAGTGCTTCGCCGCGCAGCCGTCGTTCGGTCGACGAAAGACCCGCATATATCGCCGGGATTTCGACGTTCTCTTCGGCTGTCGCGGTCGACAGCAGGTTGTATTGCTGGAACACGAAACCGAAGGCTTCGCGCCGCAGCCAGGCGAGACCGTCTTCGTCGAAGCTGCGGATATCACGGCCGGCAAAGAGATAGGTGCCGGAGGTCGGGCGGTCGAGACAGCCGAGCAGGTTCATCAGGGTCGACTTGCCGGAACCGGACTGACCCATGATGGCGAGGAACTCACCGGGATAGATCTTCAGGTCGATGCCACGCAAGGCATGGACTTCGACACCGCCGCCGGTGACGAAGGTGCGCTTGATGTCGCGCAGTTCGATCAGCGGTATGGCGTGTTCGCCCGTCAGTACGCTGCGCGTGTCCTTGCCGGGCATCGCGGCGCCGAAGGGGCCTGCGGAAAGAGTGGTAGTACTCATTAGAAGGGCCTTCCGCCACCGAGACGAATTGCAGGACCGCGGTTTTGCTGCTGTTGCGGCTGATCTGGCGCATCGGGCTGCATGACGCCGGCGACGACCTGTTCGCCCTCTTTCAGGCCCGACAGGATTTCGGCTGCCACGCGACTTGTCAGGCCGACCATCACCTGGCGTTCTTCCTGCGTGCCATCGGCATTGATGACGGTGACAAGCGCGGGACGCGGACCTGCATTCGGTCCACCGCGCGGACCTCCACGAGCGAAACCAGCGCCACCCGGAGGCGGCGCGGCACCCTGGCGCAGCGCGGCGGCGGGCGGCGTGGAACCGCCTTCTGCGGCAGCGCCGTTATTTGCCGCGAGCGCTGCGAAGCGGGCCGATGCCTGCTCCTGTCCTTCGAAGGTCAGTGCGCCGAGCGGAACCGTCAGCACGTCCTCGGCCGAGGAGGTTACGAAGTAAACCTGCGCTGTCATTTCGGACAGCAGCGTGCCATCGGTGTTTTCGACTTCGAAGAGGCCGGTGTAGAGCACGACGTTGTTCAATACTTCAGGCGTTGGCAGGATCTGCTGCACCGTGCTGTACCAGCGGCGCTCGCCGCCACCAAGCGTTTTGAAATACACCTGCATGCCGGGACGCACGCTGCCGACGTCGGCTTCGGAGATATCGGACTCGACGCGCATCGTCGTCAGGTCGGCAATACGCAGTATGTTCGGCGCCATCTGCGCCGCGTTGAGCGTGCGGCCTTCGTTCATTTCGATCGTGACGACGGTGCCGGCGGCGGGCGCGTAGATCTTGGTGAATTCGAGTTGGGTTTCTTCCTGCCTGAGGGTGGCGCGGCTCTGTTCGATCGATTTCTCAGCCTGGATCAGCGCTGACTCGGCAGCCGTAAGGTTGTTGACCGCGTTGTCGAATTCGAGCTGGCTCGTCGCGGTCGCCCCCATCAGGCGCTCCTGACGTTCCTTATTGGCTTGCGCCAGTACCAGTGCAGCCTTGCGTGCTTCGAGTGTGGCTTCTTGCCCGAGGATATTCGCGCGACTACCTTCGACACGCGACTGCTGCACCCTGGCATCGATTTCTGCGAGCAGTTGTCCTGCTTCGACGGTGTCACCGACTTCCACGTATAGCTTCTGCAGAATACCCGACACCTGCGCGCCGACGTCGATGAACTGGCTTGGCTTCAGCGTGCCTGCCGCGGCGACGGTGTTTTCGATACTCCCGACTTCGACGGTGGCGAGTAGTGGCTGGGCCGTTTCGCTTTCTTCGCCATTTCTGGCGAGGTACCACCAGGATCCTGCCGCGACGATGAGCACGGCTGCGACCCAGCGCAAACGGATGCCGCGCCGGGCTTTGGAGAAGGGAGTTGCCGAAGAAGTGTTGTCGCTGAGTGCCATGTGCTCTTCTGTTCCAGTACGTTTCTTATTCTATGCTTCAGGGGGAGTAAGGCCCTTGCGGGCGGCCTTTGCCATACCTTCCCTACTTTAACGTTGGACCCGAAGAAATGTTGACTCGAAAGTCAGTTCTTCACCGTAGTTTCACAATTGTGACAAAAGTCAGTGATTTAGGGCGGGGGTAGCTTGCCGCTGCGCGATAAGCCGGACAGCTCGGTGTAGCCGCCAATGCCGGTGCCGTCGAAGAAGATTTGCGGTACGGTCCGACGGCCCTCTGCACGCTGGACCATGGCGCGGAAGGTCGCGTCATCGCTCGTCACGTCAATGTCGCGGTATTGGTAGCCCAGCTGTTTCAGCAGGGCTTTGGCAGCGCGACAGTAGCTGCACCAGTCTTTGGTATAGATTTCGATATCAGGCATGACAGTCCCACTGATGGCGTACCATTTCGGTACCGATGTGTAGTACGTGGGGACGCCCCCGGCCGGTCTCAAGCGCCAGACCCTGACTGAGGAGCGCCCATCGAAGATCCAACGTCCGACGCCGCGCCAACAGCGGTATTTCAGGATTCGGACTGCGGCTTTTCCTCAAAGGGAATGTAAAGACAGGCGCCGACAAAGAGCGCGGTGAGTACGAGCACATACAGCAAGCCTTTGGCGTTCATGCCGACGTTCATCAGCGTGCGTACCGCGCTGCCGAAGTAGATCATGCCGACGACTACGGTGGCGATGAGTTTCATGCGTACTTCGATGCCACAGTTCTGGCAGAGGTGCGGACGCAGCATGATCTTGTGCATCGCCGTCATGGCTTCCTTACCGCACCTGGGGCATTCGTTACTCATCTATATACCCTGTTGGGTTGAACGATGGTCGGGCCGGATTTGGCGCGTGGGCAGGGTGTCAGCTGTTGGTGATCCGAATCAGGCCATCCAGTGCCTGCCTGGCCTTGCCACTGTCGATTGCGGCGGCGGCCATTGTAACGCCTTGAGGTAAATCTTCGACCTTTTCAGATATTTGCAGGGCTGCGGCGGCGCCGAGCAGCACGATGTCACGGTACGCGCCCCGCTCGCCGTCGAGCAAGGCATTGAGCCGTGCCGCGTTGTACGCGCTGTCGCCACCCCTGATCTGGTCGAGCGTGGAAAGCGGCAGGCCCGCGTCGGCGGGACTGATCGTAATGTCAGTAACCTTGCCGTCGGCCACCACACTGACGCGATTGGGACCGAGCGTACTCAGCTCGTCGAGACCACCGGCGCCGTGCACAACCCACGCGCGCTCACAGCCGAGCCGAAGAAGTACCTCGGCAATTGGCCGGACCCACTCCGGCGCATAGACGCCGAGCAGGTAGCGTTTGACGCCTGCGGGATTACATAGCGGGCCGAGCAGGTTGAAGATCGTCCGAACGCCGAGCTCGGCGCGCACGGGAGCCACATGGCGGAACGATTCGTGGTGGCGCGGCGCAAGCATGAAGCCGATGTTCACTTCGGCCAGCGCGCACTCGATGCGCGCGAAGTCCGCGTTGACGTTGATACCCAGCGCCGTCTGCACGTCGGCGGTGCCGGACTTCGACGACACGGCACGGTTGCCGTGTTTCGCCACGGGCACGCCACAGGCCGCGACCACGAGGGCCGTGGTGGTTGAAATATTCAGCGTCCCAGACCCGTCGCCGCCGGTACCGACGATGTCAATCGCACCCTTCGGCGCACGCAGCGCGAGACACTTGCCGCGAATGACCTCCGCCGCTCCGCTGATTTCATCGACCGTTTCGCCGCGCATGCGCAAGCCAACAAGGAAGGCCGCGATCTGCGCCGGCGTAGCCTGGCCACTCATGATGATGTTGAACGCGGCCTGCGCATCGGCAAAGCCAAGACGCTCGCCCGCAACGACGCGGGCAAGCAGCGGTTTGAGGGCGAACAGGGGCTCACTCATGCGGCCGTCCAGATTATTTCTTGCTGAGTTCAAGCGCGAGCAAGGTGTTCTGCATCAGCGAGGCGATGGTCATCGGGCCAACGCCGCCGGGCACTGGCGTGATCCAGCTGCACTTGCCCTTCACGTTATCGAAGTCGACGTCGCCGCGCAGCTTGAAACCCTTTGGATCGGAGGCGTCGGGTACGCGCGTCGTACCGACGTCGATGACTACCGCGCCAGGCTTGACCATGTCCGCGGTGATGAATAGCGGCTTGCCGATGGCGACGATCAGAATATCTGCGGACGCGCAGATTTCCTTCATGTTCGTCGTGCGACTATGCACCATCGTGACGGTGCAGTTACCGGGATTTGTGTTGCGCGACATCAGTACCGACATCGGCGTGCCGACGATGTTGCTGCGGCCGACGACGACGCAATGCTTGCCGGCGGTATCGATCTTGTTGCGCTTCAGCAGTTCCATGATGCCGTTCGGCGTCGCTGAGATATAGGTCGGCAAGCCGAGCATCATGCGGCCGAGGTTTTCCGGATGGAACCCGTCGACGTCCTTGCGTGCGTCGATCGCTTCAGTGACCTTGTCTTCGTTGATGTGCTTCGGCAGCGGAACCTGCACGATGAAACCATCGACGTTCGGATCCTTGTTGAGATTGTCGACAACGTCGAGCAATTCGGCTTCGGTAATCGTAGCGGGATAGGTAAGCAGCGTGGATTCAAAACCACAGGCTTTGCAGGCCAGCACCTTGTTGTTGACGTAGGTCATGCTGCCGCCGTCGTTGCCGACCAGTACGGCTGCCAGATGCGGCACCTTGCCGCCGGCCTTCTTGATGGCGGCAACCTTGCCGGCGATTTCCTGCTTGAGTTGATCGGAGGTGGCTTTGCCATCCAGTAGTTGCATGGGATCCTCGGGGCTGGGGCTATAGAAAAGAAGCGCGCATTCTACCGAACTAGCCGGTATGGGTGTAATGCCTTATTGAGGGGAACCGCGGGGGCCCGAGCGAGCGGTGCGTTAGTCCGGCACGTAGGCCATCTGAATGCTGCGATGCGCCGCTTCGAGGAATTCGGCCGCGGAGCCGTATTCGTCCTCGAAGGCACGCAGTGGATTCTGCGCAACGATGTCGTCGTAGCCCATGCCGATGTTGAGCTGCTCGGAGAGCGTCAGATGCAGCTCGCTGTACATGTTGCGCATGCGGATGATCTTGCCGCCATTGATGATCGGGCCGTGCGCGGGAATGACGATCGTGTCGGCGCTGACGATGCGCGCCAGTTCTTCGTACGCGCTTACCAGGCCGCCCATCCATGCGCCCTGCCGGATGTCGAGCACGGGCCATTGACCCACGGTCACGGGACCACCGCATACCAGTGTGTCGAGGATCGGGAAGTACATGAAGATGTCGCCGTTCGTATGCGCTGCAGGCAGGTAGCCGTAAATGATTTCCTGACCCGCGAATTTGAGATGGCCATCGCCGCTGATGACCTGGTTCGGAATGCCAGCGTCGGCCAGCGGACCGTAGCGGCCCTCGGAGTTCCAGGACAGCACGGAATTCTGCAGGCACATCTTCGTGTTTTCGTGCGCGATGATGACGCCACCGGCCGCGCCGATGCGCTCGTTGGAACCCGTCTGCTCGGGATGGTAGTGCGTGTTGACCAGCGTGTGGATGCGCTCCTTGCCGGTAATGTCGAAAACGGCTGCGAGCAGCGCGTCCGAATGTTCGGCGAGGCCGCCATCAATCAGCATGGGACCATCTTCGCTCATGCCCGGAATGACCACAGCATTGCAGCCTGCGCCCTGCAATAACCAGGCATAACCCATGTCGATGCGCGTAATGCTGCCGGCGGCCTCGGGCGCCTGGGCGCTGAGGGACGGTGCGAAGCTGCTACCGAGTGCAGCGGCGCCCAGCGAGCGAACGCCGACGTCGAGGATTTTCCGGCGGGAATACGTGTGCTTCATGATCTGTTCTTTTTGTAGGAGAGCTCGCAAAAGCTCACTGGTGATCGAAGGAACCCGGAACAAGCGCATTGAGTTCGTCCGCCGGATCCAGCGGGAAGATGCTCCAGGGGTAATAGAACGGAGGACCCACGTTAGGCCAGAACGGCGTTGCGTCGAGTTCCTTCGTTGCGCCGAGACTGCGCAGTTTATCGGCCATCGCCGTCATCGGCGGACGGCGCATCTGCAGGAAGGGGATCTGGTTGCGCTGCATGGCGTGGTCGAGCGCAGTCAGGCCGTCTTTATCGACGATGTTGATGTCGGCGCCGTGCGCGACGAGGGCTTCGACCATCTTCTCGTTATTGGCGCGCACTGCGTAGTGCAAGGGTGCGCCACCGCGCGTGCGCTGCAAGTGGTGGTGCACCGCGACGACATTCGGATTCGCGCCAGCGGCGATCAGGACATCGAGCGCAGCCGTCAGCTGTTCCGCGGGACCGCGCGCGCCGGCAAGTGCCGACACCGGCGTTTGCAGATCGGCCTGCATCAAGTCCGCCTTCGCGCCGTGCTCAAGCAACAGCTTGATAGCGTCGAGGTCGCCGTTGCTTGCCGCGACAATCAGCGGCGTCGTGCCGCGCGACAGCGGACCACCACGTGCTTTCGACGGGCGATTGAACAACTGCATGTTCGGATTGGCGCCGCGTTCCAGCAGCATCGTAACGAGCGCGAGGCCGGTGGTTTCATTCAGCGGCTGATTCGGCGAGACACCACTGTCGTTCCGGCGCGATACCGCGGCGAGCAAGGGTGCGTGGCCGAACATATCCCATTGCTGGATATCCGCGCCGGCCTCGATGAGTGATTTTGCAATATCCCAGTGACTGTTCAGCACGGACAGCAGTAGCGGTGATACGCCTTCGGGATCCGGTTTGTCGAGGTCTACCTTGTTCTCGACGAGGACCTGTACGCATGCCAGGCAGTTCTCGCGAATGGCGTACATCAGCGCCGTGAGGCCACCTGCGTCGAGGCTTTTCGCGCGACCCTCCTTCGTGACATGGCGCGGGTAGTCGCGCGCGATCGATTGCGCGTCGACATCGGCGCCCTTCGAAATCAGGTAGGCCATCATTTGCGGATGGCGGCGCGCAGCAGCCCACATCAGCGCGGTCTGCTGGCCCCAGGTTTCGAGCGCGTTGACGTTGGCGCCACGTTCGACGAGCAGCGTTGCCGCTTCGACATTGCCGGTCCGCGCAACGAGCATCAGCGCGGTCTGGCCTTCGGGATTGGGTGACTCAGCATCGGCACCAGCGTCGAGCAGCAGCTTCAGCATGTCGACGTCGGCGACTTCCGCCGCGAGTTGCATCGCATTGGAGCCGTAATTGTTCGCGAGCGTAACGTCGGCGCCCTCGGCGATAAGGCGCTCAACCCGCTCGACATCGCCTTCGTAAACAGCCCACTGCAGCGCCGTGCTGCCGTCGGGTCCGCGCCAGTCCGCGCCGGCATCCGCCGGCGCTTCGATGGCAAGCACCGCAGCACCACCGGCAAGCGCCGCCGACAATGCCAAGGCCTGCGTTACACCAATGACGAGCTTGCGCAGCTTTCTATTCAACATGACCAACAATCCTCGACGAGCGACTTCTTCTTGTTTTTATTCTCACACTTCAGCAAAGGGACCCGTGCTGTCGGCGAATGCGTCGACATGGACACCAGCGCGCTCCAGCATCGTGTGCAACAGGTTCGCGTGCGGCGTGTCCTTCGGATAGGCAAGGTGCTGGCCGCCCTTGATACCGCCGCCCTTGCCGATCAGCACCGACGGTAGCGGGTTGTTGTTGTGCAGGTCGCTGTTACTCATGTTGGAGCCGAACAGGATGATCGTCTGGTCGAGCACGTTGCCGGCGCCGTCCTGGATACCTTTCAGGCGCTCGGCGAACTTCGCGGCGCGCTCCGTCTGGTAGGCCTGTACACGCAACAGCTTCTCGAAATTGGCTTCCTTCTCCTGATGGTGTGACAGCGGATGGAAGGCTTCGTCGATACCGACGTTGCTGAACACGCGCATGCTGGCTTCGCGAACCATGCGCATCGAGGCAATACGGGTCTGGTTGTTCTGGAAGGCCAGGGCCATCATTTCAAACTGGATGTCGAGCAACTCGGTGAAATCATCGGGCGGTCCGATCGGGGCATCGGGCAGGTCTTCGAGACCACGCGCGCCGTCTTCGAGTTTCTGGATACGCACTTCGATGTCGCGCACGGAGCTCAGGTAGTTGTCGACCAGCACACGGTCAGCCGGATCAAGCTTGCGATTGAGGCTATCGGTTGCTTCCTTGACGTAATCCAGCAAGCTATTGGAGTGGCCGAGAATCGCGATGCGATCTTCGTAGTTGTCGCCCTGTCCGAACATCGTGTAGAAAATCTTGCGTGGGTTGCCTTCGAGCGGCAGCGGCTGCTGCGGCGTGCGATAGTTGATCGCGCCGCCAGGTTCGCCACACAACTCCAGTGATGGCAGCGCCGTGGTTGCGCCGATCTGCTGCGCGGCAATCTGGTCGACCGTCATGCCGCGCGTGCCTCCTGGTGCGCGGTCACGGCTGTCTGGCGCCACCGCCGACAACCAGGTTTCCTCGATGATGCCGTGCGGGTTGCTGCTCTCGCCGCCCTTGTTGCGCAGGCCGCTGACGACGGTGACATAGTCGTTCAGCGACTCCAGCGGCTTCAGGATCGGCGAATAGGTGAAGCCGGTGCCGGTCTGTTCGGGCACCCAGTACTTCATGACAGCGCCATGCGGGAAATAGATGTATGCAAGACGCGTGTTCGATGCAGCAGCGCTCTGCGCCAGCGCAGTGCTTGCCGGGATCATCGCGTCTAGCAGCGGCAGCGCGATGGCTGCGCCCGCGCCCCTGAGCAAAGTACGACGGGAGAGATGCTTTTTACTGATGAACATAGGGTATTCCTCCGTTCCTGCTGCTGTGTCTGCTGTTGTTATTTTGATCTGTTAAAGCGATGCCTGTTCCTGACCACTCGCCGGCGCTGCTTCCGTCACCTGCTCACGCATCAGGAAAGCCTTGCTGCTGACGACGTTGTACACGAGCGCGTCGAAGCGATTGCCTTCGTTCGCGGTTGCACGAACGATTGCGCGGATGGTCGGCATGTCGCGATAGGTGACGACCCGACCAAGTGCGTAGGTCATCAGGTTTTCGGTCAGCGACCTCACGAACATGTCGCTGCGTGCGACGAGAGCTTTTGTCAGGTCCACGGGCCCAACGATCGAAGTGCCGTCCGGCAGCACGCCGCTGGAATCGATTGCCGTCAGTGTCTCAGGATCGACTGCGCGGAACTGGCCGACAGTGTCGAAGTTTTCGAGGGCAAGGCCGAGCGGATCCATGACGCCGTGGCAGCTGAAGCAGCTCGGATTCGCCGCGTGCTGCGCGAGACGTTCACGCACCGTCTTGGGCGCCTGTCCGGCTTCGTTTTCGAGGTTCGTATCGACGCCTGGCGGCGGATCCGCTGGCGGCGCCCCGAGGATGCGATCGAGAATCCATGCGCCGCGCAAGACGGGCGCTGTGCGGTTAGGGTTCGCCGTCAGCATCAGGATGGCGCCCTTGCCGAGCAGGCCGTGACGCGTTGGATCTGCGAGCGTCACCTTGCGGAAGCGACTGCCCTTGATGTCTTCGATGCCGTAGTGCATCGCGAGACGCTCGTTCAAATAGGTGTAATCGGCGTCGAGCAGTTTCGTTACCGGCTGGTCGCTGCGCAGTATGCTGTCGATGAACAGGTTCAGCTCTTCCTTGAACATCGGCCGCGGATCGAGGCTGCGGCTCGCATGGCGGAACAATCCGCCGTTAGGAGTAATCTCTTCCAGTTTGGCGAGGTTGAGCCACTGGCCAGCGAAATCCTCGGACAGCGTTTTGGCGCGGTCGTCGGCCAGCATGCGCGAAACCTGCGCTTTCATGACCGCAGGATCGCTGAGCTTGCCTTCGTTGGCGAGATTCAGCAGTTCTTCATCGGGCAAGCTGCTCCACAGGAAGAACGACAGGCGCGAGGCCAGCTCGAAGTCGCTGATCGCCTTCGATTCCTGGTCGAACAGACCTTCTTCGGCGCGATAGATGAAGTGCGGGCTGACCAGCACGGCGCTCAATGCATCACGGATGCCGACTTCGAAGTCGCCACGCTGGCGACTGCGTTCATAGAATGCCATCAACTGCGAAATGTCTTCTTCGGTCGCCGGGCGACGGAATGCGCGCGTGGCAATGTTGCTTAGAATCTGTTCGGCGCAAGCTGACTCTTCGGCGGTTTCACGCGGATAGCAGACGAAGACTTTCTCACGGCTGGCACTGTTGGCCATGCCGGTCACTTCGAGCGGACCACGTACCTGCAGCGCATGCACGGCGTGGATGCGGTCCTGACCGCCTTCCATTGCCGGAATGCTGACGCGCTCATCGCTTTCCGCCATCGAGCGCTGGAGGAACGTAACGGTGACCATGTGCTGGCCCGCCGTTGCGCGGAAGCGGACGTTCTTCAGGCGGTTGTTGATCTGGGCGACGGCGTCATCGAGGATCTGGTCGATCCACTTGTGGTCTTCTTCGCCACCGATGACGGTGCGGTAGAATTCCTTGCCGTCGAGCAGTGCGACGACAGTCTGCTCAAATTCCATATTCGGCACTTCGCGCGCGAGCGCGAGATCGCCGATCTGCAGTTCATACACGCCGTCCGCCGGGAATGTGTGTTCCACGCTGACACCACCGCGCGTACCGAAGGGCATGCCCTGGTTGTGGCGCTGCTGCGAACCGGTGCCATCGATACCGCGGGCCGGCAGCGAAATAATCATGTCGGCAACGTTACCGTAGGTTTCCATGACCGGAATCGGACGGCGGTCGCCAACGGCGTCGTGCGCAATCGTGCGCGCGGCGTTCAGATACTGGTCGATGAAAGTGGGACTTACCTGCAAAGCTTCGGCGTTGTTGTCGAAGCCGTCCTCGAGGTCATCCTCCGGCAACAGCACTTCGGTGTTGACCTTGATGCCAAGCAAGTCACGAATGGCGTAACCGTATTCACGACGATTCAGGCGGCGCAGCGGCACGCGGCCGGCGGCGGGATCGGTGGCGGCGGTATCGATCGTCGTTTCGAGCCACGAAGCGAGCTGGTCGATCTCTTCGGTCGGTGGACGCTCGGCACCCGGCGGCGGCATCAGGCCACCGCGCAGCTTGCGAATCGCGGCTTCCCAGATTTCAGCGTCGTGCGGGACTTCGCCCGGGTTCAGCGTGTCCATCGCGACACTACCGGCCCAGTCTTCGCTGTTATGACATTCGGTGCAGTAGGTTTCGATGGTCTGCCATTCGGAATCCGCGGCATAGGACGATGACGCCAGCAAAGTGCCGGTGGCTGCCAGTATGGCGGCATGGAGACTACGACGGACCATCATGACCCCCTGACTATTCTTATAAGGAAGAAAACACGCCCCAAGTATGCCTTGAGCCCTATTTTGACGCCACAGGAACCATGCAAACAAAATGGTTTTGCGGAAGCGGAACAGGGCCAGCCGGCACAATCCGGCCCGTATGAATACGGGCACGAGGCCAAGGCCATGTGCCCGGCCGTTTGGGGGTGGCTACTTCATCAGATCCGATTCAGGGCATCGATGATGACGTTCTCGGTGAGAATCTGCGGCAGTACCTCCGCAGGCCTGGAAGCATCGGCGGGAAACATCAGGTAGAGCGGAACGCCGCTGGTATTGTACTGCTTGAGCACCGCGGTGATGGCCGGATCATTGTTGGTCCAGTCGCCCTTCAGATACGTGACCTGTTTTTCCGCGAGACCATCGATGACCGTCGCCGAACTCAGCGCGACGCGTTCGTTGACGAGACAGGTGATACACCAGGCCGCCGTCATGTTGACGAATACCGGCGTGCCCTCCGCGCGCAGTGCCGCAAGGCGGGCATCGCTGTAAGGTTCGTAATTTTGACCCTCTTCAACCGCCAGTGTCCCACCCACACTCGTTTGCAGGAATGGCGAACGCAATACTGACGCGCTTGCGCCGATGCACACGAGTATCACGGCGAAACTCGCATACCGCCAGAAGCCGCGGCTGACATGGCGCTGCTGGTAGAGCCACGCGGCCAGCGCAAGCAGCACGCAGGAGCCAACGACCAGCGCCATTGCATCGGTCCCCGTCTGCTGGCCGAGCACCCACAGCAGCCACACGACGGTGGCATACAGCGGAAACGCGAGAATCTGCTTGAAGGTCACCATCCATGCGCCGGGTTTCGGCATGCGCCGCGCCAGTGCGGGCACGAATGACAGCACGAGGAAGGGCAAGGCCATGCCAAAGCCGAGCGCAAGGAACACCGTCAGCGCAACCGGCATCGACTGCGTGAAGGCAAAGCCAAGCGCGGCGCCCATGAACGGCGCGGTGCAGGGACTCGCGACCACACTCGCCAGTACTCCGGTAAAGAATGAACCGCTATAGCCATCTTTTTCCTGCAGCTCGGAACCGACGCCCATGATCGAGGTACCGAACTCGACGACGCCCGACAACGACAGCCCCATCAGGAAGAACAGGAATATCAGCGCGCCGACAAACCATGGCGTCTGCAAATGGAAGCCCCAGCCGATCGCTGCGCCGCTGGCCTGCAAGGTCAACAACACCACAGCCAGCGCGAGGAATGCCGACATGACGCCGGCAGCGTAGGCAATGCCATGCAGGCGTTGCTCGCGCCGCGAACTGTTGCTCGTGGCCGAAAGGCTCAGCACCTTCAGCGACAGCACGGGGAACACGCACGGCATCAGATTCAGGATCATGCCGCCGAGCAGCGCGAACAGGAACACCGTGCCCAATGACATCGTGCTTCCCGCGGTTGCCGAACCATCGCCAGCGGTCGCCGCCAGCACGCCGCCGAGCGCGGCGGTATTGACGCCGGTCGGTTCCGCGTCGACCTGGTACGCGACCTCCTTGCCGCTCGCATCCGTGACGAGCAGCAGGCCACCGACACGCTGCGGCGCTTCGCGTTCGACGCGGCGGTGATATGCCTGGCTCAGCTGCAGGCTGGACAACTGGCTGGTGATGTTCTGCGGCGCGATATAGTCGAGGATGCGATGCTCGTCGGGAATGAAGGTGATCGCCTGCGCATTCTCGAAAATGTTCTCCGTGGCCTGCACCAGTAACTCGATGTTGCCGCCAGTGATGGAGAACTGTGCGTCGAGCGCGATGTCGCCACGCGGCTGCGAAGCGCGCGTTGCGGCGAAGCCGGCGTTCGCCGCTGCGTTCAGCGGCGCCGGAGTCGTTGCAGCAACCGGCACATCCAGGGGTACCGTCGCGCCACCGGGAATGCAGATCGCCTCGCATTCGAGCCAGTTGACGTTTGCCGTGGCCGACAGTGTCGACGCCGCAAAATCCGCCGGCACGTTCAGCGGAACCAGCAGGAAGATTTCGCCGGTGTAGCCGAAGTCGACAAGGTCGCCCGGCAGATTGAAGCGCTCAGGTGTCGGCCACACGATGTCGCCGGCGGTAACGCCCTCGGGCAAGGACCACTCGATACGCGTCGGCTGGCCGGCGTCGCCGGGATTGATCCAGTAGGTGTGCCATTTATCGGCGTGCTCAAGACGCAGTGCGGTCCACAGGGTTTCGCCGGGCACGGCATGTGTGGTTTCAGGCAGCAGTTCAGCGTCGACATGCTCGCCGTCCACGATCTGGGCGGACAGTGGCAAGGCGGCCAGCAGACCTTGCATGAGCAGCAAGGGGCTTAGCAGGGCTGAAAGTGCTTTACGCATGATCGTCTCCATTATTCTCGTGCCCATGACCGCGAAGTCGGGGTTTCATTTCCCCCTCGCTGCCTTTTGGACCAGGGCGGGTTAAGCCCGGGCGCTTCTATTGCAGGACTTCGGGCTTTGTCTCTCGCAGGATTTGTGCAATGGCCGCGCGCTGGTCCGTTGCCAGGTGCGGGTACACGGGTGCATCCGTGGCATTCTCCAGTACAGCCTTGATACGGCCAAACAAATAATCGCGCAGCGTCGCTGGCAGCGCCGAAATGGCGTCGGAATAAATGAGGTAACTGAGCGGATAGCGGAAGGTACGCGTCTGCAGGTCGAAGTCACGCAGGCTGCGGCCCTGGCTATCAACGGGACCGCGCTTGACGAAGTTCTCCGCGTACTCCGTGCTGCCCGCCACCGGTGCGGCGAGCGGCGCTTCGTGCGCCATGAACAGCGAATCAAGCAAGGGACGCGTCAGCGCGTCGAGCGCCGCCATGTCGAGCACGCCTTTTTCCAGTTGCATGCGACCGTCATAGCTGACACGCGTAATACGGTTCTGCACTTCCACCTGGTGTTCGAGCACGAGCAGCGCAACGATGTCGCTGGTGTTGCGGACATACTTGTCGAGCGCGACGAGGCTGTCGAGCGTCGCGAGGTTGCCGACACCGGCATGCGCGGGATCCCGCAGCACGGAGGTGTCGCGAATGACGAAATTGCCAAGGTGGCGCTGGTCGCCATGCGTACCTGTGACATAGAAGCCGCCCCAGCGTTTTTCAATCGGCGTCGCCGTATCCGTGATCTCGCTTAATTCGTGCGACACGAGATTGCCATCGGCCCCTGCATACACCGAGCTCAACATGAAGCGCGGCACGCCGCCGCCCGTCATCGAATAGGTGTCATGGCAGCGCAGGCAGCGGCCGGTCTGCTGCTCGAAGCGCGCGGGCGCCGCGGGATCCTGTTCGAAGTCAAAAAATACGGGGCCGAGTTGCGGATCCATCGCGCCGATCTCCAGCGTCGAACTACCGGGCACGAAGCCAACGTAAACCTCGTCGTTGAAAAACAGCGAACGCGGATTCTCCGGCGTGATGAAGCGCTGCTTCAGGCTGGTTTTCGAGAAGACGAGAATCTGTGACGCGGGATCAATATCGAGCGCTTCGAGCACGCTGTCGAGGTAGCCGCGGCCAAGCGAATCATGTTTCAGGTCGACGGCGCGCAGCTCCATGACGCGCGAGAAGGCGTCGGTGGGCGGAGTCTTGCCATAACCGATCGATGGATATTCGGTGTCGTAGCGGAATTGCGCCAACACGGGCGTGGCGACTACGCCGAGCAGCAGCGACAGCAGCGCGGCTCGCGCAACACTACGCGTCGCAATTCTCGGGCTTTTTGTAGGGATAAATATTGGCATGTCTGCATTATAGCAAGGAGCGCTGAATACCGGCTTTATAAGCGGCGCTGCGGTTTTCCTTCGCATACCGAAAATGCTAGACTGCGCCGCCTTTTGCAGACCCTTCCCACCAGCAGTAAAAAAACTGAGGAACTCCTTTCCATGACTCATTTGTCCGATATTGAAATTGCCCAGGCTGCCAAGGCCCGACCCATTGCCGAAATTGGCGCGAAACTCGCTATTCCCGGTGAATCCCTGTTTGCATACGGCCCAACGAAGGCCAAGATCGACTACGGTTTCATCCAGTCCCAGCAGAAAAACAAGAACGGCAAGCTGATCCTCGTTACCGCGATTTCCCCAACTCCCGCCGGCGAAGGCAAGACCACCACGACAGTCGGCCTCGGCGACGGCCTGAGCCGCATCGGCAAGAAAGCGGCGATCTGCTTGCGTGAACCATCGCTGGGTCCCTGCTTCGGTGTGAAAGGCGGCGCAGCGGGTGGCGGCTATGCGCAGGTCATCCCGATGGAAGACATCAACCTGCACTTCACCGGCGACTTCCACGCAATTACCTCGGCGCATAACCTGCTGTCGGCCATGATCGACAACCACATGTACTGGGGCAACAGCCTCGACCTCGACAGCCGTCGCATCGGCTGGCGCCGCGTCATGGACATGAACGACCGCGCACTGCGCGACATCGCCGTCGGTCTCGGCGGCCCCGGCAACGGCTTCACCCGTCAGACCGGTTTCGACATCACTGTAGCTTCTGAAGTAATGGCGATTTTCTGCCTTGCAACCGACCTCGAAGACTTGCGTCGCCGTCTCGCCAACATCGTCATCGGCCAGACCCGCGATCGCAAACCGGTCACCGCAAAACAGGTCAATGCAGACGGTGCAATGACCGCGCTGCTGAAAGACGCGATCCTGCCAAACCTCGTGCAGACACTCGAAGGTACGCCAGCGTTCATTCATGGCGGCCCCTTCGCGAACATCGCGCACGGCTGCAACTCGGTAATGGCCACCACCACCGCGCTGAAACTCGCCGATTACGTCGTCACTGAAGCCGGCTTCGGTGCCGACCTCGGCGCTGAAAAGTTCATGGACATCAAGTGCCGCAAAACCGGCCTGGCTCCGTCCGCGGTCGTCATCGTCGCCACCGTGCGCGCATTGAAAATGCATGGCGGCGTGCCGAAAGACCAGCTCAAGGGCGAAAACCTCGATGCACTGCGCAAAGGTTTTGCGAACCTCGAGCGTCACCTGCAGAACGTCGCCAAGTTCGGCGTACCCGCGGTTGTCGCGATCAACAAGTTCATCGCCGATACCGACGCCGAACACAAACTGCTGGCCGAACTCTGCGCCGGCGTTGGCGCCAAGGTCATCCTATGCAACCACTGGGCAGAAGGCGGCAAGGGCACCGAGCAGCTCGCGAAAGAAGTAGTCGACATGTGCGAGAAGCCAAACGGCTTCAAGTACCTGTACGACGACAAGACCACGCTGTGGAACAAGGTCAACACGATCGCGAAGGAAATCTATCGAGCATCCGAGGTCACGGCCGATCCTGCAGTGCGCAAACAGTTCGACGAATACCAGGAACTGTACGGCGACTTCCCGGTGTGCATGGCGAAAACACAGTCGAGCTTCAGCACCGATGCAACGAAGATGGGTGCGCCAGTGAACCACACCGTACACGTGCGCGAACTGCGCCTGTCGGCCGGTGCGGAGTTCGTGGTTGCCGTCTGTGGCGAAATCATGATCATGCCCGGCCTGCCAAAAGTGCCGTCGGCGGAGAAGATCTTCGTCAACGACAAAGGCCAGATCGAAGGCTTGTTCTGAGCGATTTTTCAGCGACAAAAAAGCCCCGCGAGGGGCTTTTTTTATGGTCGGGAATTAATACCCACAGGTTTTTGCAGCACGTTACGGCGCGGTTTCAGCGCGGCAATAACAGCGTACTCTCCAGCGGTAATGCAGGAGCAGGTTCAGGCGCCGCTGGTGCTGCCTTCGGCTGTCGGGCCTGCGCGAGCGCAGTACGCAGCGTCTGCACAACATAGCGGTCGATGCCCAGGTTGGCCTCGTTGACCTCGACGACATAGGCGAGCGTGTCTTCGGCGTCAGCGAGATAGCCGAAGGAGATCTGGTACTTGACGAGCTCCGCCAACACGGAGACGTGCTTGCTGTTTTCGAACGCTTCGCGGTACGCGATCACGCCCTGCGCATACTTGCCCTGCATAAAAGCAAGCATGGCCTGGAAGCGCCTGATATAGCCGTAGTTCATCGTACCGGGGCTATTGTCCGGCATTGCCAGGGCCGCCGCGTAAAGGCGCTCGAAATCCTCGAAGTTCATTACATCGCAAATCCTGCGATTGTAAAAACCGAGGAGGCTCTCGAGGCCATTGAGCGCATACGGTGTCAGGGGGAAGGCTCGCAACTGGTCGTCCACGCGCGCGATGACAGCGTCATCGCGGATTTTTGCCGCGCAATTGAACATCAACAGATGCAGGCCAGGACCGGCATCCTGGGGTTTGAGATCCTGGGCCAAACGCAATTGGGCCAGGGCTTCATCGATCTCGTTGCGAGTAAACAGGTAATTCGCATACAGCGTATGGGCACGTTGCGATCGAGGATGGTCGAGGACCGCGACAGTCATCATCATGGCCTCGCTGCTCCACTCCTGTACGCGGCTGAAGGTCTGTAACGAGAATACTGCCCCGTACGCAATCAGCGCCCAGCGCAGCGCTTCTGCTTCCGCAGACTTGAACACGTACCACACCGGCGGCAGCAAGAGCCCCGCCGCAGCGAGATAGTTCCTGTGTTCGAACACCATTTCCAGCGGGAACACGGTCGACTCGAGTAGATGTGACACGAGGAACCACGCGAGGCCGAGCGACAGTACCGGGAAACGTTTGCGCGCCAGCCAGATCAGCACCACCACGCCACACAGGGCGGCGATCAGCAGCAGGGTAGCGGGGTCCAGGCCCCGCGTAATTGGGAAATCATCGTGGAACAGACTCATGTCGCCAACGCGCGGCAGCAATATTTGGCGCACGTAGAAAAATACGACATGTACTTGCGTCAACAAGCGTTCGCCCAGCGTAAAGGTCCTCATGCTGTGATCGGTAAATGCGGCGAAATGGGTCAGTACGTAAATGCCACCGAGCGTGAGGGGCAGTGCGACGAATACCAGCAGCCATGCCGACAGCTGCGGATTTTGTCGCACGCGTACGAGGCTGTCCCGGAATACGAAAAACTCGATGATGAGCACATAGAAGGGAATCAGCGTGCCGATTTCTTTCGACAGCATGGCCAGCACGAGGCATAGCGGAAAGATCAGCCATCCGAACACCCAATAACGTCTGCTCCTTCCCGCGGCCATGCGTGCTTCCAGATAGGCAAGCAGCGCAAGCAAGGTGAACAATACCGCGAGCTGCGTCATGCGCTGGACGACATAGAGTACCGTGCTGACCTGCAAGGGATGCAGCAACCACAACGCGGTGACGATGCCAGCGACAACGAGCGGCAGCCTGGATTCCCGTGGCAAGTCCACCTGCTGCAGCAAGCGGAACAACAGGCGGAACAGCAGCACGCCGCAGGCCAGATGGATCAGCAAGTTGTGGAATTTGTAGCCCCAGGGATCGAGGCCGTACTGGAGACCGGTCAACACGAAGCTGGCGATCGACACGCTGCGGCCCAAAAGGCCGCTGGGATTGTGGGTGATGCTATAGAGAACCGCCGCCGCATCGGGATCGGGAATATACGATTTGACGATGTTTGGCTGATCGTCGAGGACGAAAGCGCCTTTCAGGCCAGGCCAGTACACAACCAGGGTCAACAGCAGCACGGCGATGGTTACGCCGGTAAGCCACCTGGTCGAGTGCAATGACACGGATCGGAGGAAAGGCAACATGGCGTGAGCAAGCAAAACTGAAACTAGTTAAATGAAAAAGCCAGCCTCGGTCGAGGCTGGCTTCCATTGGAGCGCACAGCGAAGCTGAAATTACTGGCAGCTGCCGGGCATGTAGCGCGTGCCTGCCTGAGCGGTGCACGCCCAGCCCACGCCACCGGATGCGTTGATGGTCGGAGTCATCAGGATCACGAGGCTTCCATCGATCCCGAGGGCGGTCGAGCTGCCAACGATATTGATGGCGCCGCTTTCCCAGAACAGGGAGCTGACCATGCCTGCGTTAACACTCTGGATGCTGATGCTGTCGTCACCCGGGAGCGAACCCTTGATGATTGCGTATTCGGAGATCAGGTTCTTGCCGGTGCTGCCGGCCAGGATCATTTCGGAAGCCTTGGCGCGTACGGTGTAGTCCTGGTAAGCCGGCAGTGCGACGGCGGCCAGAATGCCGATGATCGCGATCACGATCATCAATTCGATGAGGGTAAAGCCCTGCTGGGTTCTCTGTTTCATGGGTGAAGCTCCTGTTGCGTTGTTGTTGAGTTGCAATGTGCGGATATGGCGGTTACTGGCAATACCTTAGCCTTAGCGTCCAAAAAGACCTTTAGCTTTACCTCTGCCCACCATGCCGGGGATACGGAACTCCCGGCAGCAGAGGAGCAGCAGCAAGGCCCATGCCACAAAGCGGGAAATAGTCCCCCCTTACGGCAAATGAGTGGTGCATCACACTATGGGGATCAAAGCCCAGCCGCGAACGCCAAATAGTCGAATTTTCAACTACTTGATAGCAGTCTGACAGTAGCGCATTGCGGCACTTGCACCCGCCAGGGCTGACAAACTTTGTCACAGTCTGTCACTTGCTGCTGGATTGACCGACAAGTCAGGCGCCACTTACCATCCCCTGGCCACCTGCCCCCCCCTAATAACAAAAGCTACAAAAGGAAATCGCACCATGGCCAGTACCCGCTCTACGACCACCAGTGCCAACAAGAAGAAAGCCACCCCGGCCACAGCCAAAACCAGGGACAAGGACAAAGACAGGCCTGCAAAGGACAAGAAAACCGCCTTCCGCTTCTACGACAACCGCCAGAACTACCTGTCCTTCATTAATACCTGTAACGAGAAATACGCCATCGCGAAGCGCGCCGGCCATGAATTCCAGTACCTGCACCCCCAGCCGCCGGCGCTGCGCATGTACGATGCCGGCATGGGTGACGCCACGGTCCTTTCCTCCTGCATGCGCGACCTGCACCAGCGCTTCCCGACCGTTCCGCTGGTGGTCGTCGCAAAGGAAATCAGTATGGAAGACGTGCGTATCGGCCTCGACAAGATGGTCGACCGCTTTTGCGAACATCCAGCCACGGTCCTCGTGCTGACCAACCTCAATTACGCCGACTCGCGTCTGATGCCCGCCAACACGAGCTCCGCCGCATCGATGAACTGGCAGGAAGTACGGCTCGAAGGCAACACCTCGTACGGCTATAAGGAGCAGCTCGAAAACCTGCAACCGATGTTCGCGCATGGCTGGGAAACCGAAACCAGCAAGATCACCGGCAATCCACTGTTCAAGCGCCCCTCGGTTGTCGTGATCTACCGCGAAGATCACAAGATCCTGCTCGATGCGGTGATCCCGCGCGCCGGCGTCCAGAACTGGTACTACGATTTCATCCTCGCTTCGCAGCCCTGGCGCGCGCGCACGTCGGCGCGTTTCAAGGCCGAGAAGATCATCGCACCACTCGCCCGCTGCCTGGCGCCGGGTGGCCGCATGCTCGTCATCCAGTCCTGCGGCGGCGATCCGGCCGAGGAAATCATCAAGGAGTTCTGGCCCGACGAGAATCCGTTCCCGGTGCGGCGCCACGACATCCTGCGCGAATTCAAGGATCTGATGGGCCGTGACATCAAGCACTACAACCTGCGCGAAGGCAGCGACAACAAGTCGATCTTCAACTATAAGATGCACGCGCTGCCCTCCGAAATCGGCGGCGCCAGCATCGGCACCTCGACACTGTTCGCTGCGTGGAACGCCGCGATCTACGTCAACCAGATCGAAGACGAGCGGCTTGAACAGGTCATCGCCGATGGCACCTATCTCAAGGCCACCGAGCGCGTACTGAACAAGCATGGCGGCCTGTACTTCAACGACGAAAGTTTCGTCATCTCGCGCAACAAGAACTGACCCACTTAATTGGGGTCAGAGCCCTATTCTTTTATAAAGAGGCTCTGACCCCGATTCACTCCCCCTTGTCTCAACCCCTGGCGCCGGAATGGTTTGGCCCAGCGCGGCCTGTTAACATGCCCGCCCTTCGCCGCAAGCAGGAAATCACGATGTCCAAGCGCGACATTCTCGTCACCAACGCTCTGCCCTTCGCCAATGGTCCGATCCATCTCGGGCACATGCTCGGCTACGTCCAGGCCGATATCTGGGTGCGCTTCCAGCGCATGCAGGGCCATACGGTGCATTACGTTTGCGCCGACGACACGCATGGCACGGCGATCATGCTCAGCGCCGAGAAGGCCGGCGTCACGCCCGAAGCCTTCATCGAAGGGGTGCGCGTCGAGCACCATCGCGACTTCAAAAACTTCCTCGTCGATTTCGACATCTATCATTCCACGCACTCGGAAGAAAACCGTGAGCTCGCCGGCTATGTGTATGGACAGTTGCAGAAGAACGGCAAGATCGCGACGCGCCGCATCACGCAGCTGTTCGATCCGGAAAAGGGTCTGTTCCTCGCCGATCGTTTCATCAAGGGCACCTGTCCAAAGTGCAAGGCCGAAGACCAGTATGGCGACAACTGCGAAGTATGCTCATCGACATATGCGGCGAACGACCTGATCAACCCACGCTCGACGATCTCCGGCGCCACGCCCGTACTGAAGGATTCCGAGCACTTCTTCTTCAAGCTGCCGGAGTTCAGCGCGATGCTGAAAGACTGGACCCGCAGCGGCGTGCTCGTGCCGACGGTCGCGAACAAACTCAGCGAATGGCTCGACGGCGGTTTGCAGGAATGGGACATCAGCCGCGACGCGCCCTATTTCGGCTTCGAGATTCCCGGCGCGCCCGGCAAATATTTCTACGTGTGGCTCGACGCGCCGATCGGCTACATGGCGAGCTTCAGGAAGCTGTGCGCCGAAAAAGGCCTCGACTTCGACCGCTACTGGAAAGCCGGAGCCACGAGCGAGCTGTGGCACTTCATCGGCAAGGACATCGTCAACTTCCACGCGCTTTTCTGGCCCGCGATGCTCGAAACCTCAGGCTTCCGCAAGCCATCGCAAATCAGCGTCAACGGCTTCCTGACGATCAACGGCCAGAAGATGTCGAAGTCGCGCGGCACTTTCATCATGGCCTCGACTTATTTCGAGCACCTGAATCCCGAGTACCTGCGTTATTACTTCGCGGCAAAACTGGGCCAGAACCCCGATGACCTCGACCTGAATCTCGAGGACTTCGCGCTGCGCGTGAATGCCGACCTAGTCGGCAAGCTTGTCAACATCGCGAGCCGCTGCGCCGGCTTCATCACGAAGAACTTCGGCGGCAAGCTTGCCGCCGTCGACAGCGAGCCCGCGCTGAGCGCGGAGTTCCGCAACGTGGCGGATGAACTCGCCGCGTACTACGATGCACGCGAATTCGGCAAGGCAATGCGCGTAATCATGGCACTGGCCGACAAGGCCAACGCCTGGATCGCCGAGAAGCAGCCCTGGGCTGTGTCGAAAGCAGCGCCTCAGTCAGCAGACGTGCAGAACATCTGCTCCGTTGGCATCAACCTGTTCCGCATCCTGGTGGTCTACCTCAAGCCAGTGCTGCCCGCGCTGAGCGTGCAGGTGGAAAAATTCCTGCAGCTCGAACCGCTCGCGTGGAGCGATGCGCAAACACTACTGGCTGACCATGCCATCGGCGTGTTCACGCCGCTGATGACGCGCGTCGATCCAGACAAGGTCGCCGCTATGCTCGAGGCCAGCAAGGGCAGTCTGGGTGTTGGGGGACAGAGCACTGGCTCTCCCGCCATACTCGCCGGCGCACCAGAGAGTGCCAAAGTTAGTAGTCCGCCCCCCCCGGCCTCGCCGCTTGCAAAGGAACCGCTCGGGGCCGAAATCGACTTCGCCGATTTCGCAAAGGTGGACCTGCGCATTGCGCTGATCCGGCACGCAGAACATGTGGAAGGCGCCGACAAACTTCTGAAGCTGACACTCGAGCTCGGCCTCGGCGCCGATGGCAAGCCGAGCACGCGCACGGTGTTTTCCGGCATCAAGTCCGCTTACAGACCGCAAGACCTGATTGGCAAGCACACGGTCGTGGTTGCCAACCTGAAAGCGCGCAAGATGAAGTTCGGCATGTCGGAAGGCATGATTCTCGCCGCCGGCGACGGCAAGGACATCTACCTGATTGCGCCACACGATGGCGCACAACCGGGTACGCGCGTCACCTAGCGACGGTGCTCCGGCAGCCCCGCGCCGCTGCCGGGCACGCGGCTACACCCCCCACTGAAGTATCTGCACGCGCAAAGCCTGGTCACCTCCGCAATTGACGGCGAGCGCGATGCGAAACTCATCCTGCGCCATTACTCGAAACTGCCAGTCCCCGGGTTGGTCGGCAAGCTGTGGCCCGAACTGCACGACGGGATACTTGCCCTCGAAACTGAAACTGAAATCATCAAGTGGAATTTGCAGGCCCAGGCCGCGACCCTTCAGCCAGGCTTCCTTCAGCGTCCACAACGTGAAGAAGCGCTCGCGCTGCGCTGCGGGGTCCATGTCGAGCATCGCCGTATACTCCTGCGTCGTGAAATAGCGCTGCGCCAGCGCCAGTAGTTCGACCTTGCGAGTGACCGCTTCGACGTCGACGCCAACTGCATGCCGGTGGCTGACCGCGAGCACCAGCATGCTGTCGGTATGGCTCAGGTTGAAGTGCAGCGTGCCCGCGTGGACTCCGCCGAGTTCCGGTTTACCGTGCTTCATGCGTATGAACTGCAAGCTTGCCGGATCGCTGTGGCCGAGGCTGTCGGCCAGCACCCGGCGCATGAATGCACGGCCAACCAGAAAGCGCTGGCGGTGGATCGGATAGTAAAAGCGCAACCAGCGCGCGCGCTCGTCGACGTCGAGCAAGGCTTCATAATCGGCGAGTACTGACTCGTCGTAGCTTTGTGCCAGCGGCGCGAGCCATAACTGCACGGAGTTCTCGGCATGGATCTGGATATTCATGTGCCCAAGTCTACGCGGCGTGACCGCGGCGGGCCACGAAATGCGGGTACTCGTTGCGAAAGAGCGTCACGGTGTCCGCAATAGACTTGCCGCGGCCTTCCCGGTCTAATAGCGTTTTCCCCGTATGCCAAGGAGATTCCCATGCGCATTCTGCACACCATGATTCGCGTCGTTGACCTCGATAAGAGCATCGATTTCTATACCAGGATTTTCGGCATGCAGTTGCTGCGCCGCAAGGATTATCCTGACGGCAAGTTCACGCTGGCGTTCATCGGCTACGGCGATGAAAACAGCAATACCGTGATCGAGCTGACGCATAACTGGGAAACCAAAAGCTATGAGCTCGGCAATGCCTTCGGCCATATTGCGCTCGCTGTCGATGATGCCTACAAAGCCTGCGACGAGATCAGCGCGAAAGGCGGCAACGTCGTGCGCCCCGCTGGCCCGATGAAGCACGGCGGCGGCGTCATCGCCTTCGTCAAGGATCCGGACGGCTACATGATCGAGCTGATCCAGACTTCGTGATGGCCTGATACAGTCCACTACTTTCGTCGACCGGTTTGCGCTCCGCTCGCTCGTCGCAAAATTAGTGGCCTCTGCCCATGCTGGCACGCGGGAGTGGTCGTTCCCTCATGAAACTCGTCGACACCATCAATGCCCTATTACCGCAAACGCAGTGCACGCGCTGCGGGTACCAGGGCTGCAAGCCGTACGCGCAGGCGCTTGCCGAAGGTGATGCGATCAACAAGTGCCCGCCCGGCGGAGCCGTGACGATCCAGGCGCTCTCCGCCTTGCTCCACACCGAGGTGCTGCCGCTGGATCCCGCCCATGGTGTTGAAGGTCGACGTACCGTGGCCTTCATCCGCGAGGCAGAGTGCATCGGTTGTACCAAATGCATCCAGGCTTGCCCAGTAGACGCGATCCTCGGCAGCGCAAAGCTGATGCACACGGTGCTAGCGAACGAATGCTGCGGTTGTGATCTGTGTGTCGCGCCCTGCCCCGTTGATTGCATCGACACGGTACTGGCCACCCAGGTCGTAGAGCACGAATGGGCTGGACTTCGCCGCAGGGCCGTCCAGTACAAGGCGCGGTACGATTTCCGCCAGGCGCGCCTCGCTGAAGAAAAAACAGCAGATGAACACCACCGCGCCGAACGCGCCGCGCTTGCCCAGCAGCAGCGCAGTGCCGCGCCGGGCTCCGGCGACGCGGCCAAAAACGCCATTGCCGCGGCGCTGGAACGCGTCAAAGCGAAAAAAGCCCTGCAACAGCAGCCCGAGCCTGCGGCGCCGAAGCTGCCGCCAGAACAAGAGCAACAATGATGGAGCCGGTGCCAGAGCGATCGCGCGGCGCCTTGTCGCAAGCAATGCTGCTGGTACTGCTTGCCTGCCTGCCGGGCGCTTCCGCATTCGGGTTTTTCTTCGGCTGGGGCGTAGTGCTTAACATCCTGTGGCTCGGAGCACTCGCTGTTGCCCTCGAAGCCGTCATGTTGCAGCTGCGCGCCAAACAAGTGGTATCCGGTCTGCGCGACTGCACGGCCCTCGTCAGCGGCGTGCTGCTCGCACTCGCATTACCGCCGGCTGCGCCGTGGTGGCTCGGCTTCATCGGCATCTTCGCTGCAATCGTCATCGCGAAACACCTGTACGGCGGCACGGGCCGCAACGTGCTGAACCCGGCGATGGCCGGCTATGCGCTATTGCTCCTCGTGTTCCCCGTGCCGATGACGCGCTGGCTGCTGCCGGAGGGCGCAACCGCGGCGCTGCCCTCACTTTTCGACGCGCTGCTTATTTTTCTCGAGCGCGAACCTGCGGCGGGCATCGACGCTTTCACTGGCGCCACGACGCTCGACAGCTTTCGTCACCAGCGTGGCGGCCAGCTCGTCAGTGAATTCATCGCCACCTCGCCTGTCATGGGCAAGTGGTCAGGCCTGGGTTGGGAATGGATCAACACCGGGTTCCTGATGGGTGGGATGTATCTTCTCTATCGCCGGGTCATTGCATGGCAGATTCCCGTGGCGATACTCGCGGCGCTGGCGCTGTGGTCACTGCTGTTCCACGACGGCGGCAGCTCCGCAAGCGGCGGCTCGCCGCTGTTCCATTTTTTCGCTGGCGCGACGATGATCGGCGCATTCTTCATCGCCACGGATCCGGCCACGGCGCCGGCGAGCTCACGCGGCAAACTGATCTACGGTGCGCTGATCGGATCCACCGTGTACCTCATGCGTCGCTGGGGCGCCTATGCCGATGGCGTCGCGTTTGCGGTGTTGCTCGGTAACCTGGCCACGCCGATCATCGAAGTGTATGCGCGGCGAGGTGCGAAAACTTTTCCAGCCGACAGGAAATGGATCCTCACCGTCGCCGCTGCGCTCAGCGCAATCCTGCTGGTCATGGTGATGCATGTCGCCGGCTATGTCCGCCGCCCCGACGCTGCACGTGAGGCGCTGTCCGCGGCGCTTCCCGCTATCATGCCGGATCTGCTACACGACAACGATCTGAGCGCGGCTAGCTTTACGCTGGATCCCGGGGCTGGCACATTCACAAGCGCCGAGCTGCTGGGCCTCGAGGAGACGCGCAGCGGCTATCGCGCGACACTCGCTGGCGATGCCAGCGGCGTGATCCTCCCGCTGCGGGCGCCGAATGGCTATGGTGGCCCCATCGACCTGCTGATCGGTATCGACGCTAATGGCCTGATCACTGGAGTGCGCGTGCTTCAACACGGCGAAACTCGCGGCTTCGGCGATCGTATTGAAACAGACGTCTCGAACTGGATCCTCGGCTTCGACAGGCGCTCGCTCGAAAACACCGACGAAGTGCTGTGGGCCGTGAAGAAAGACGGCGGCGACTTCGACCAGTTTGTCGGCGCCACGATCACGCCGCGCGCCGTCACCGAAGCGGTGCACAATGCGCTGCTGTTTTTTGAAGTGAATCGGGATGTCTTGCTACAGCCCTGAGCCATGTCGCAAGCTGAACGACGAAGCAGTCCTGAACCATACAGCAGTCCTGAACCCCCACAGCAGTTCCGAACCCGCACAGCAGCCTGAGCCCCCACAACCCACAGCCATGAGAAAAACCAAGCGCAACGAAATCTTCAGCCGCCTGCGCGACGCGAATCCCGCGCCGACGACGGAGCTCGTGTTCAACAGTCCCTTCGAGTTGTTGATCGCCGTTATGCTGTCGGCGCAAGCCACCGATGTCAGCGTCAACAAGGCAACGGCGCAGCTGTTTCCTGTCGCCAACACGCCGGAGGCGATTGCGAAACTGGGGGTGGCGAAACTGAAGAACTACATCAAGACCATCGGTCTCTTCAACACGAAGGCCGAGAACGTCATCAAGACCTGCCGGCTACTGATGGAGCATCACGCCTCCACGGTGCCGGCCACGCGCGAGGAACTCGAAGCGTTGCCCGGCGTCGGCCGCAAGACCGCCAACGTCGTGCTGAACACGGCGTTTCGCCAAGCGACGATGGCGGTCGACACGCACATCTTCCGCGTCGCGAACCGCACTGGCCTTGCACCGGGCAAGAACGTGCTCGAAGTGGAGTCGAAACTGATGAAGGCGGTGCCGGCAGAATACCTGATGGATGCGCACCACTGGCTGATCCTGCATGGCCGCTATACCTGCATCGCGCGCAAGCCGCGCTGCGGCAGCTGCATTATCGAGGATTTGTGCGAGTACAAACACAAGGTCTACGACGAGACCTGAGCCCCCCGCCCTGCGGCGAGCAAGGCACCGACGTCCAGCACCAGTGACGGCATCCAGGACGTACGGTGCTGCCCGGGCGTCATTCGTGGGTCTTGTTCGGCAGGCTCGGCGGACCGCCATCGCTCGACTGCAAGAGCCCGCTGCGCGTGTAGATGCCGAGCTTGGCGCGCGTGTCGATGATGTCCATGTTGCGCATCGTCAGCTGGCCGATGCGGTCGAGCGGCGAGAAGGTCGACGCGCCCTTCTCCATCGTCAGGCGTTCCGGCGCATAGGTCAGGTTTGCGCTGTCGGTATTCAGCAGGGAGTAGTCGTTGCCGCGACGCAGCTCGAGCGTGACTTCGCCAGTAATCGCCGAAGCCACCCAGCGCTGGGCGGTCTCGCGCAGCATCAGCGCCTGCGGGTCGAACCAGCGGCCCTGGTACAGCAGGCGCCCCAGCTTGCGGCCGTTGTCGCGGTACTGCTCGATCGTGTCTTCGTTATGAATGCCGGTGACGAGACGTTCGTAGGCGATGAACAGCAGCGCCATGCCCGGCGCTTCGTAAATGCCCCGGCTCTTCGCTTCGATGATGCGGTTTTCGATCTGGTCGCTCATGCCGAGGCCATGACGCCCACCGATGCGGTTAGCTTCCAGCATCAGCTCGACCGAACCGGCGAAAGTCTTGCCGTTCAAGGCTACCGGCACGCCGTCTTCAAAGCGTACGCGCACTTCTTCTGCCTTCACCACGACCTCGTCGCGCCAGAACGCCACGCCCATGATCGGGTTGACGATCTTGATGCCGCTATTGAGATGTTCGAGGTCTTTCGCTTCGTGCGTCGCGCCGAGCATGTTGCTGTCGGTGCTATAGGCTTTTTCCGCCGACATCTTGTAGCCGAAGCCGGCTTTCGTCATGAACGCGCTCATTTCAGCGCGGCCACCGAGTTCGTCGATGAACTTCTGGTCGAGCCAGGGCTTGTAGATCCTGAGCGCCGGATTCGTCAGCAAACCGTAGCGGTAGAAGCGCTCGATGTCGTTGCCCTTGAAGGTGCTGCCGTCGCCCCAGATGTTGACATCGTCTTCCTTCATCGCCGCGACGAGCATCGTACCAGTTACGGCGCGCCCGAGCGGCGTCGTATTGAAGTATGTGGAGCCCGCGGTTGTGACATGGAAGGCGCCGGACTGCAACGCAGCGATGCCTTCGTTGACAAGCTGCAGGCGACAGTCGACGAGGCGCGCGAGCTCGGCGCCGTATTCCATCGCCTTGCGTGGAATTTCGTCGTAGTCAGATTCGTCGGGCTGACCGAGGTTGGCGGTATAGGCGCAGGGACGCGCGCCCTTGAGCTTCATCCAGTGCAGCGCGGCACTGGTGTCGAGGCCACCGGAAAAGGCAATGCCGATTTTCTGGCCGAGGGGCAGGTCTTGAAGGATCGTGGACATGGAAGCGCACCGGGAAAAAGGAGGTGCGAAGGATAAACACGTACTCTTTGGGAGTCCACCCGGCACTGCGCCCCTTCTATGTCCATGCCATACGTAATCCGCGGGTGCTTTGTTGCTTCGGCTCTGCGCAGTAGCTGGCCCACGCCGCGGGGTCTCCGCGTCACTGCATGTGGAGGGCCGCGAAGCAGCGAGCGTCTGATTAATTCGGCATTACCCCGAAAGACTCCGCGGGTGCTTTGTTGCTTCGGCTCTGCGCAGGCGGGCGT
>JBEGWB010000113.1:0-5761 GCA_041178065.1 Pseudomonadota bacterium
AATTGAACCCCGAGTTCGCCGATACGCTCGTTGCTGGTTTCGTTTACCAGCCTTCGTGGCTGGACGGTCTGCAGTTGTCCACGGACTGGTACGAAATCGATATCATCGATGCCGTCGGTACCCTGGGCCTTCAGCGTATCGTCGACGAGTGCGCAGCGGGCAACGCCGCGCTGTGTGGAAACATTGAGCGCTTCGGTCCCCGTACACCATCTGGCGTCAATGAGATCACGCGGGTATTCAACTACTTCCTGAACGTCGCTTCGGCGCGCGTAGAAGGTATCGACACAGAAGTGTCATACCGCTTCGAGCCCGACTTCTTCAGCGATGAGTTTGAATCATGGACCTTCCGCGGGCTTGCTGGCTTCGTAACAGAACGCTCAAACATCGCAACGCCCGGCGCTGTACCGGTCGACGTGGCCGGTGGCACCGGTACGCCGAAATTCACCGCTCTGCTGACCTCGACCTATAGCCTTGGACCGTGGTCCATGATGCTGCAGGCGCGCCACATTGATCAGACGAAGCTGGGTGGAGGCGGTGCGTTGTGGATCGAAGGCGTCGACGTTGACGACGTGACCGTGGCATCGAACACCTGGTTCAACGGCCAGCTGTCCTACAACGGTGAAACTGCCACTGGTTCTGCCTGGAACGTTGCGCTGAACGTACAGAACCTGTTCGATCGCAACCCCCCAGTCCAGCCATCGTTCGGTTCGCGCGGCGGTTCGCAGACCGTCAGCGACAACTACGATGTTGAAGGTCGTCGTTACCAGCTCAGCGTTAACTACAGCTTCTAAAGAGTTGGACAAAGATGCCGGGGTTCGACTCCGGCATCGCGCACCAAAGATTGAAACGGGGCCTAGGGCCCCGTTTTTCTTTTCAGGAAATGGATTCAGCGCTTTCGCAGCGCAATCATTCAGGTCAGGCAGGCCGGATCAAACGCATACTCACCGCGCAACCATCCACATACTTCTTCAGCCATCGGATGGTTGAAGCTCGCGTATTTGCGCAACATGCGTTCCTTCAAGAAGACATCGAAGGAATCGAGCCCTGCCGCCTGGAAGCTCGCGGCGTCCTGCAGCAAGGCCTGCGCAAGGTCGGGTGGGCACAAAGCATTGCAGGCGGCGCCAAACAGATGCTCCGGCGTCGTTGGTTGCTGCGCATACACGGCTGACAAGGCGTACAGCGGCAGTTGCGACAGGTACGCCTGGTTCATTGGATTTGAAAGATGTCCGCTGCACAGCTCGCGCAGCTCGGTGTCGCGCCCGGTAAAGGGGTGCAGATGCAGGAAGGAGCTCAGTCGCTTGTTGTCGTTGACGGGGTAGTTGTCCCACAGCAAGGGCTTGCGACCCAGCCTGGCCGCCACGTCGCGCAAATGCGCGGCTGGATAGCAACTGGAGATCACTTTCGGCCCGGTCCAGAAAATCTCGATGTCGGCAGCGAGCTTCCTGCCCAGGTCCTCCAGGTAACGCTCCGGCTGCGCGCCGAAGTGCCGTGTAAGCAAGGGGTCATCGGAATAGTACGTAGGACAGATGGCAAAGCGCCGGGCGCTGCTGTGCGTCCTGACGAACTCCATGATTGCTCCCTGCGCGGAGGCAAGATCGCCGAGGTCGCCCATCATGTCATCGAAGAGGATGCACAAGGTGTCCGGATCGATCGCATTGATCTGCTGCAACTTCATCTGCAGCAACTCACGATTGCGCGCCGAGAAGTCCTTGTACAGTTCGAAGGGACTGAAGCCGATACCGAAGTCGACGCTGTGCAAAGCGTAGCGACCACGCAGCTCGCTCAGCGCATCGAGATGCGGCTGGGGGAAGGGTTGCTGCCATTGCTTGCGCAGCCACGCATCGCTTTTCGGCGCGTACACGTAGCTGTTGCAACCCTGCGCTGCGAGAAAGGGCGCGTAATCCTGCCGCGCCTGCCAACTCCATGGCCGGCCGAAGAAACCCTCAACGACACCCAGCCTGAATGGTGCGGCGTCCTTCATGCTTGCGATGCCAGTCAACGATCGGGAGCTGCCGTGGCGCCAGTCGTGGTCGTCGTGCTGGCCGGACCGGATGCAGCAGGCGCGGCAATGCTACGTTGCGTCCGCACCTCGGCGATGCCACCGGCATTGGATACATTCGTGAAGCCTGCCGCCTGCAGCAGGGCCTGCGCCTGGCCTGCGCGATTGCCGCTGCGGCAATACAGTACGATTTCGGCATCCTTGCCGTATTGCGTCGCGAGCACGGTAGTGTCGAGTTGCGCGAGCGGGATGTTTGCATCGCCGTCGATATGGTCGGCGGCATACTCCTCAGTGCTGCGTACATCGATCCAGACCTGGTCGGCCCAGGCCTGCATGGCTGGCAACAGCAGTATCAGCATCGCGACGAACTTTTTGCCCAGTGTCTTCATCGTAGATCTCCTCTGTAGCGTTTGTGTGATCAGGCGCGGCGTGCTGTCAGCAATTCCTTCATGCGCCGCAGGGCTTCCTTGATGTTTTCCGTGCTGCTTGCATAGCTGAAGCGGATGTAGCCTTCGCCGAGGTATCCAAAGCTCGTGCCTGCGACCGTCGCCACGCCTGCTTCTTCAAGCAGCAGCTCTTCCAGTTCCTTGGACTTCATGCCGGTGCCAGTGATGTTCGGGAAGGCGTAGAAGGCGCCCTTCGGCATGATGCAGGAAACACCCGGCACTTCGTTCAGCAGCTTGACGATCAGCTTTCGGCGCTCGTCGAAGGTCCTGAGCATCATGTCCACCGCGTCCTGGGGACCTTGCAATGCTTCGATGCCGGCGCGCTGGATCGGCGCGGAGGGGCAGGAGGTACTGTTGATCTGCAGTCGTTCCGCCTGGTCGATCAGCGCGGCTGGCCACACGCCATAACCGAGGCGCCAGCCTGTCATCGAATAGGTCTTGCTCCAGCCATCGAGCAGGATCGTGCGGTCGCGAATTGATTCATATTCCATGAAGCTGACATGCGGCAGGCCGTCGTAGGTAAGTCGCGCGTAGATTTCGTCGGACAGCAGCGTTACGTGCGGATGTTTTTCCAGCCCTTTGACAAAGCGCTCGATGACGTCGCGCTCGAGCACGCCGCCGGTCGGATTCGCCGGCGTGTTGATGATGATGAGGCGTGTGTTCGGCGTGATCTGCGCCAGCACCCGATCGGGATCGAAGCCAAAGCCGGTCGATTCCAGCAGCTCGATTGGCACCGCCTTCGCGCCGGTGAACTTGATCATCGATTCGTAGATTGGAAAACCGGGGTTGGGATACATGATCTCCGCGCCGGGCTCGCCGAACATCATGATCGCGAAGAACATCGTCGGCTTGCCGCCGGGCACGATCATCACGTTGTCCTTGTCGACCGTGACGCCGCGGTATTTCCTGATGTCTTCTACGACGGCTTCGCGCAGTTCGGGCAAGCCCTTCGCTGGCGTATAAAAGTGGAAGCCGTCATCGATCGCTTTCTTGCCGGCTTCGACGATATTTTGCGGCGTGCGGAAATCGGGCGAGCCGATGCCGAGATTGACGATGCTGCGGCCCTGGGCCTCGAGCGCTTTCGCCTTTGCCAGGATCTTGAACGCCGACTCGGTACCGAGCCGGGACATGCCTTGCGCTAACTTCATGTGTGCCTCTTGCTTGTGAAATTGGGGTCAGAGCCCATTTTCCGTCGCGGCTTCGCGCTATGCCAGCCGCGGTTCGGGGAAAATGGGCTCTGACCCCAATTTCACCTGCTTGTGTGAATTATTCGACGAGCGCCTGGTAAATGCCGCTGCGCAACTTGCTGAAGTCATCGAGCGCGCCGGCATTGAGGATCTGCGTCAGGTAGACGACGACCAGTCGCTCTTCCGGATCGACCCAGTACGTGGAGTGGTATGCGCCGCCCCATCCGTATTCGCCGACGCTGCCCATGGTGCCTCGCGCACCGAGATCTTTCAGCACGGAGAAGCCCAGGCCCATGCCGTTGCCAGGCTGGAAGGGAATGCCGTTCAGGTGATCGACAGTCATCAGTTCGATCGTTTTCGGCGCCAGCAGGCGCACGCCGTTGAACTCGCCGCCATTTAGCGTCATTTGCAGGAACTTCGCATAGTCTTCGGCAGTGGAGGTGAGGCCGGCACCACCGGAGTAGCTGACGCGCGGGCCACTTGCGTATTCACCCTGGCCTTGCATGCTGCCAACGGCTGGCAGAGCTTCGATGCCACCGCCGGCTTTCGGTTGATAGACGACGGCGAGACGCTCGGCCTGCTCCGGTGCAAGATAGAACTGCGTGGAGTCCATGCCGAGCGGCTCGAATATTTCCCGGCGCAGGAACGTCGCAAGATCAACCCCGCTGGCCTTTTCGATGACGGCGCCGAGGATGTCGATGTTGTAGCCGTAGATCCACTGCGTGCCGGGTTGCGCCTGTTGCGGCAATACGGCCATGCGCTTGACCGTTTCGCCGATCGGCTCAGCACTGCTTGCGAAGTACCAGCCGCTGATGCCGGCATCGACCCAGGCCTGGTTGGCAACAGGAGGCGCGCCACCGAAGCCGCCGTAGCCGATGCCGGAGGTGTGCGTCAGCAGGTCGCGCAAGGTGATCGGTCTCACCAGAGGCACCAGGTCGAAACCGCCACCGTCCCGTGCGACCGCGACCTGCGCGTTTTCCCATTCGGGAAAATAACGGCTCAGCGGATCGCTGATCTGCAGCGCGCCGCGTTCGTGCAGCATCATGATACCGGTGGAGACGATCGCCTTGGTTTGCGAGGCGATACGAAAGATCGTGTCTTCGGTCATGGGCTGGCCGGTCTCGACATTACGCATGCCCTTCGCCGCCGAATACACGATGCGGCCGTCACGCAGGATCAGCGTGACGCTACCGGCAATCTGGTGTTCATCGACATAGCTCTGCAGCGCGGAGTCGAGGCGCTGCAGGCGCTCCGCGTCGATGCCGAGGCTTGGCGGCGAGCCGCTGCGAAAGTCCTGCGCAAGCGCGAGTGTACTGCCGCACACGAGTAGCAGGACGCATAGGCGCGAAATGAAGGTTTGCATGCTTTTTCCCCTTGGAATCCGGTGTATTCGGAGCGCTGTTGTTATTGTGCGAAGGCCCCTGTGAAGGCGGCGATGAGTATACTGCTTATGCATGGAGCGGCAAATTCAGCCGCTCGATCTATCCCGGACACATGCAGGAAAGTATTGCCTGCTTCCGCTGTTCCTGTGATGTGAAGTCCTCCTGAACCCATCTGAAAGGTACGCAACCATGGAAACCCTAATGCTGAAAAGATTGACGCTGACGCTAACCATCGCCGCGCTCACCGCCTGTGGCGAACAGGCGCAAACGCCGCCTGCGCAGCAAGCGACCACTGAGCCCGCACCCGCGCCGGCTGCCGAGACAGCGGCTACACCGCCAGCTACCGAGACATGCGCAGGCGAGCAGGGTCTGACCTATATCTGTGGTCCGCAAGGCGCCGAGGACTTGCTGAGCCTCGATTCGGCAAACCTGATCCTTGCCTCGGGCATGAGCAACGCGGCGGCCGGCGTGCCGGGGCATATGTATCTGATCGATCCCGCTACGCAGCAGGTGACCGAACTCGTGCAGGGGCCCAATTTTTCCCAGGCGCACGACACGGCGATGTTCCCAAATTGCCCAGGCCCGCTGAACCTCGGGAATTTTTCAGTGCATGGACTCAGTGTCGCCGAAACTGCGCCGCAAACCTGGAGCGTGTACACGACAAGCCATGGTGAACGTGAGGCGATCGAAGTGTACGAGCTCGCCCTCGCCGGTGCTGCGCCTACGCTGATCTGGAAGGGTTGCGTC
>JBEGWB010000114.1:0-3125 GCA_041178065.1 Pseudomonadota bacterium
CACGCACTCGTTGATCACGACCTTATACGGCACATCGATGCGCTGGCTCAGTTCGAACATGCCGAGCTGCAGGATGCCGGTTTCGATCGGGTCGAGCTGCTCCACGCTGCGGTCGAGATACGGCGCGTACAGCGCATTGAGCTCGGCGCTGTGTTCGGCGATGTAGGACAGGGCATGGTGGAAAAAGGCCCAGTCGGTTTTCTTGCCGTTGTCGGCGCGAAACTCGGCTTCGACCTGTTTCGGATCGCTGCCCGAGAGCTTCCACTGGTACAGGGCCTGCACCAGGAGGTCGCGCGCGCGCTTGCGGTGGGATATCGGGATATTGCCGTCGTTAGCCATTGTCGTTTCAGCCTTGCAGTTTGCGCAGCAGACTGACGAGTTCGAGTGCCGTCACGGCCGCCTCGGCGCCCTTGTTGCCAGCCTTCGTGCCTGCGCGCTCGATGGCCTGCTCGATCGTATCGGTGGTCAGTACGCCAAATACCACGGGCAGGTCATGCGTCATGCCGACCTGGCCGATGCCCTTGGCGCACTCGCCGGCAACATAGTCGAAGTGCGGCGTGCTGCCGCGAATAACCGCGCCGAGCGCGATGATCGCATCGTACTTGCTGGACGCCGCGGCGCGTTTGGCGACCAGCGGCAGTTCAAATGCGCCGGGCACCTTGATAAGCGTAATGTTCTTGTCGGACACGCCGTGACGCACGAGCGCATCCACCGCGCCGCTGACAAGCGCGTCGACGATGAAGCTGTTGAAGCGCGCCGCGACGATCGCGATGTTGGCGTTCGGCGCACTGAAGTCGCCTTCGATGGTTCTGACATTGGTCATGGTTGCATGTCCACTGGATTCCGCCTTCGCGGAAATGACGATATACCTTACGGGCCTTCAGCGCCGGGTGCGCGGCACTCGGATATCAAAGCACGTTTGGAATGTATTCGACGACTTCGAGGTCGAAACCGGAGATCGCGTACTTGGTCGGGTAGCTCAACAAACGCATCTTGCCGACACCGACGTCGCGCAGGATCTGCGAGCCGGTGCCGACGGTCAGGTAGGAACCATGCGGCGTCCGCGCAGCATCGCTCTCTGCATCGAACTGTGCCAGTTGTTCAGCGACTTCGCCGCTGCCGCGCTCATTGGCCAATACTACCACAACGCCCCTGCCTTCCTGGGCGATGCGCGCCATCGACTGATGCAAGGACCACGAGGGACGCTTCGGGTTTGCAACGCCGAGCAAGTCACGGATCGTGTCGGTAACGAGCACGCGCGCAAGTACCGGTTCATCGGGAGTGATCGTGCCTTTGACGAGCGCGAGATGCGTCATGTTGGCATCCTTGTACAGGTCGCGATAACAGTACACGTCGAAGTCGCCGTGCTCAGTCGGCAGATGATACTGGTGCGTGCGTTCGACGGTTTTCTCGGTGGCGATGCGGTAGTGGATGAGATCCATGATCGTGCCGATCTTCAGATTGTGTTCGCGCGCGAACTTTTCGAGATCCGGACGTCGTGCCATCGAACCATCGGCATTCATGATTTCGCAGATCGCGGCGGCGGGGGTCAGTCCAGCAAGCCTGCCGAGATCGCAGCCCGCTTCGGTGTGACCCGCGCGGCGCAGCACCCCGCCTTCCTTCGCCATTACTGGAAAGATGTGGCCGGGGGTGATGATGTCGGCAGGCCTGGCATTCTTCGCAACGGCTACCTGGATCGTGCGCGCGCGATCGGCGACGGAGATACCGGTCGTTACGCCCGCAGCGGCTTCGATCGAAATCGTGAAATTGCAACCGAATGGCGTTGCATTGCTGTGCACCATCGGCGGCAGGTTCAATTGCTTGCAGCGTTCCTGCGTCAGCGTCAGGCAGATCAACCCGCGCGCATGTGTCGCCATGAAGTTGATGTCTTCGGGACGCACCTTGTCGGCGGCAATGACGATGTCGCCTTCGTTCTCGCGATCCTCGTCGTCCATCAGGATGACCATGCGGCCCTGGCGAAAGTCCTCGATGATTTCCTGCGTCGTGTTCAGTTGCATGCGCTATTCACCCGAATGACTGTCGCCCGCGAAGTCGGCCCTGGCGAGCTGGTCGAAGCTCAGCCCTTCCGTTGCATGTGCCCGACCTTCAAGCAAACGTTCCAGATAGCGGCTGACGACATCGACTTCAAGGTTCACCTTGCGGCCGGGTGTGTACAGATGCATCGTCGTGGATTCGGCCGTGTGCGGAATGATGTTGACGCCGAAGGTGTCGCCCTCGACCTCGTTCACGGTGAGGCTTACGCCATCGAGGCACACGGAACCCTTGTGCGCGATGTAGCGCGCGAGTGCGTGCGGCACGCGGAACACGAGACGTTCGCTGCGCGCATCCGGTTTGCGACTGACGAGCTCGGCGATGCCATCGACATGGCCGCTGACGATGTGGCCACCGAGACGACTCTGCGGTGTCAGCGCTTTTTCCAGGTTCACGAGTTCGCCGTCGCGCCATTGCCGCATCGTCGTGCAAGCGAGCGTTTCGCGCGATACGTCGGCGTCGAAACTTGTGGCGCTGATATCGAGCGCGGTCAGGCACACGCCACTGACGGCAATACTGTCGCCGGTGGCGACATCGCTGAAGTCGAGCGCTTCGCTACTGACGCGGATACGCCAGTCGCCACCACTGTCGCGGATGCTCGTGATCTTGCCTTTGGCTGCGATGATGCCGGTAAACATAGGGTTTTTCGCTTTAAACAGCGGGTAAAACGCGGAGGCGCATTCTACAATCTTTTCCTACCATTGCCACGTCGAGGAACTCCAGCTGGATCCCCTCTGCCAACGTGCGGATGCCGGGTAAATCCAGCAGCGCCTGGGCGTCGCTGCCGAGCAGCCGGGGCGCTACGTAGAGAATAAGTTCGTCGACAAGCGCGGCGCGCATGAAGGCTCCTGCAAGCATGCCGCCGGTTTCCACGAAAACATCGTTGCATTGCTTTCCCATAGCGAGGAAGCGCAGCAGGGCGCGCAGGTCGACACGACCATCGACGCCCGCAAAATTCCTGATCTCCAGGTCGCAATGATCCCTTGCGGCGGCGCGCAGCAAGTCGGCGTGCTGCGCATCGTCCTTCGCCGTTGCCACGAGCACGGAGCCTGGCAGGCGCAGCAGTTGCGCGC
>JBEGWB010000115.1:0-19265 GCA_041178065.1 Pseudomonadota bacterium
GCAGAGCCGGGACTGGTGGTTCGGAGGTGAATCATCGGGGCACATCATCTGTCTCGACGTCACAAGCACGGGTGACGGCATTGTGTCCGCGCTGCAGGTTCTGGCATCGATGCAGAGCAACGGGAAGTCGTTGTATGAATTGAAATCCGGCATGTCGAAATATCCGCAAACGATGATTAACGTGCGCATCGGTAGTCGTGATCGCCTCTCGAACAACCCGGCGATCACCAGCGCCTTGCGCGATGCTGAAGCGCAGCTTGGCAGCAGAGGCCGTGTGTTGCTGCGTCCTTCAGGGACGGAGCCGGTCGTTAGGGTAATGGTGGAAGGTGTTGATGGCGCTCTCGTGAAGCGCCTTGCCGGTGAGCTATCGGACGTCGTCGCCAAAGCAGTGGCCTGACTATTCATGCTATCCAGTGATTTATCCCGGTTGCCATGATCCTTTTCTTGCAAGTAAAGGGTAGCTTCCGCTAGCATTGGCGCCCGTTTTGGCTGGGTAGCAGATCAGCCGACGTGTTGCCGGTTACAGTTCGGAAAGGTTAAAAGATGGGACGCCGCGCGCTGGTTGCCGCCAACTGGAAAATGAATGGGCGGCAGTCGCAGATAGCCTCCCTGTCGCAGGCTCTTGTGGCCGGATTGGCCACCATTCCTCCACTGGACGTCGTGATTTGCCCGCCCAGCGTTTACCTGGCGCAGGTGCAAGCGGCATTGCAGGGATCGACCTTGCAACTCGGTGCGCAAAATGTGCATCAGGAAGCAAAGGGAGCCTTTACGGGGGAGATATCCGCCCCAATGTTGAAGGACTTCGATTGTGCCTACGTCATCGTCGGGCACTCGGAGCGCAGGGAGTACAACGGAGAAACGGATGCTCTGGTCGCCGCAAAGTTCGTCGCGGCGCAGGCCGAGGGACTTAGGCCAATCCTGTGTGTAGGCGAAAGTGCTGCGCAACGGGATGCGGGAATGACTGCCGCAATTGTCACGCACCAGGTGCAGGCAGTATTGCAGGTTGCAGGCGTTGCGGCATTTTCGCAGGCGGTAGTCGCATATGAGCCGATTTGGGCCATCGGCTCCGGCAGGGCAGCTACAGTGGCAAATGCGCAGGCGGTGCATGGCCTCATTCGCGGCATAGTTGCGAAGCAAGACGCGCGGATAGCGCAGGGATTACGGATTCTGTACGGTGGCAGTGTCAATGCCGCGAATGCGCAGGAGTTGAGCGCGGCGCCGGATATTGATGGCGCCCTGGTTGGTGGAGCTTCATTGTTTGCGCAAGAATTCAGCGCTATATGCGCCCAGTTCAGGAAGCGCAGTCAAGATTGAGAGTTGAGCGAATTGGCTGAGTAAGTCGGCCGCGTAATCGAAGTTTGAGAGTGTAACGGTCGTCCCATGGAATCATTGATCATCTTTGTGCATGTCATCGCCGCGATCGGCATCACGGGCCTTGTGCTGATTCAGCACGGCAAGGGTGCGGACATGGGTGCATCGTTTGGCAGCGGCGCCTCTCAGACCATGTTTGGCAGCGTTGGCAGCGGTAATGCATAGACGAAATCGACGGCCTGGCTTGCCACGGTTTTTTTTGTGACTAGTCTGACGCTCGCGTTATTCGCGCGCCAACAGGCTGGCCAGAGCATTGAAGATGATGGTCTGATCCAGAACACTGGTGTGCTGACGGAAGCGCCAGCGGCAGCAGTAGCAAGCGACCTTCCCGTCGCGGCGGAAGTTGCTTCGGATGTTCCGCAGGGTGCATTAAGCGAAACGCCAGCACAGGATGCTCCGCCAGTCGACGAAGCTCTGCAGGCGGCCGCACTGGCTGCGGAACAGGCTGCAAGCGAAGAAGTGGGAACAGAGGAAGAAACGAATACGCCGGCTGAAGAGCCTGCGCAGCAGTAGGACAAGAACAAAGCCCAAGTGGTGAAATGGTATACACGCTACCTTGAGGTGGTAGTGGCTTCGGCCGTCCCGGTTCAAGTCCGGGCTTGGGCACCAATACGCAAGACGCAAGGCGTCGTGCAAGTGAGTCGAGAGAGGTATGGCAATCGCTAGCGCGATTGCGGTCGTGGCACTGAAGGTTTGAAATAAAAAACTCTTCAGTTGACCCGGCGGGGTGGAGGTTCCTATAATCGCCGCCCTTGTGAGGATTACAGTTTTGTTGCGGGGTGGAGCAGTCTGGCAGCTCGTCGGGCTCATAACCCGAAGGTCGTAGGTTCAAATCCTGCCCCCGCTACCATATTCCTCAGCAACGTTTCGTTGCTGGGTAATGGGGTCAAGCAGTTAGCCAGAAGCCCCGTATGGGGCTTTTTATTTGGTCCCACTTTGGTTTTGCGCTAGATCGACAGGCGCAGCAGTAATAATAAGGTGTAGAACGAAGTGGGCCTGGTGCCCATTTTTTATTTGTGGGCCCCGTCGGTTGTTTCGGGTCCCGAAGATTTGTCTGTGACGCATGAACGGTAGCAAGCGGTATGGCAACACGGGAAGAAACCATCCGAAAGATCGTTGAGCCGGTGATTGCCGCACTGGGCTTCCAGTTGTGGGGCATCGAATATCTCGGCCAGGGTCGCCACACGCTATTGCGGGTCTACCTCGACAAGGAAGGCGGCATCAATGTCGACGATTGCGCCGAGGCCAGTCGGCACATCAGCAGCATCCTGGATGTCGAGGATCCGATCAGCAGCGAATACACGCTGGAAGTATCGTCGCCCGGCTTGGATCGCCTCTTGTTCACACTCGACCAGATGCGGCAGTACGTCGGTGCAACGATAAAGCTGCGCTTGACGGAGAATTTTGAAGGGCGTCGCAATTATTCCGGTGTGCTCGCCGAAGTATCGAATGACGAGATCGTGCTGGTAGCTGAACAAAATCGCTACGTGTTTCCTTACGAATCGGTTGAGAAGACCAACGTCGTCTCGGAGCCGCTCGTAGAGAAAAAAAGCTGAGAAAGAATCAAAACTAAAGCATTGAGAATTAGCAGGAAGCTTTCAGGAGACGGTCGGCATGGTGCGTAAAAAGAGTAACGAAGCGCAGGATGACAAGGGTAACCAGGTCATGAACAACAAAGAAATTCTATTGGTCGCTGACGCCGTCTCGAACGAGAAGGGTGTGTCGCGCGAAGTGATTTTCAAGGCGATTGAATCGGCCCTCGCCTCCGCTACGAAGAAACGCTATCCCGACGAAGAGATCGATTGTGAAGTGCGCATCGACCGCGTCACCGGTAATTACGAAACCTGGCGCATCTGGACTGTCGTAGCTGACGACCAGCTCGCATTGCTCGGGTCCCAGTTCACGCTGCAGGAAGCGCATGAAGTAAACCCCGATCTGAAAGCCGGCGATGTCCACCGCGAGCAAATTGAAAACGTCGACTTCGGCCGTATTGCCGCGCAGACGGCCAAGCAGGTCATCGTGCAAAAAGTGCGCGAGGCAGAGCGCGAGATCGTCGTTTCTGAATACTCAAGCAAAGTCGGCAAGCTGATCAACGGTACCGTCAAGAAAGTCACTCGCGACAACGTCATCGTCGACCTCGGCAACAATGCAGAGGGGCTGCTTCCCCGCGAAAACCTCATTCCCCGCGAAACCTTCCGTATCAACGATCGTGTCCGCGCGCTGCTCGTCGAAGTGCGCTCTGAGCTGCGCGGTCCACAGTTGCTGCTCAGCCGTACCTCGCCGCAGATGCTAATTGAACTCTTCAAGATCGAAGTTCCAGAAATCTCTGAAGAAATCATCGAAATCAAGGCTGCAGCCCGCGACCCCGGTTCCCGTGCGAAGATTGCTGTCAAAACTAACGACAAGCGCATCGACCCTGTCGGAGCATGCGTCGGTATGCGCGGCTCACGCGTGCAGGTGGTATCTGGCGAGCTCGCCAATGAGCGCATCGACATTATCCTGTGGGACGACAACCCTGCGCAGCTCGTCATCAACTCGATGGCGCCAGCTGAAGTCGCGTCGATCGTGGTCGATGAAGACATCCATGCGATGGATGTTGCCGTTGCCGAAGAAAATCTCGCCCAGGCCATTGGTCGTAATGGCCAAAATGTGCGTCTGTGCGCGGAGCTCACCGGCTGGACTATCAACGTCATGAGCGAGGAAAAGGCCGCTGACAAGCAGCAGGCCGAGTCGGTAACGATCATCTCGACCTTCATGTCGGCTCTCGATGTTGATGAAGAAGTGGCGGACATTCTTGTGCAGGAGGGTTTCACGACGCTGGAAGAGATTGCCTACGTCCCGCTTGAAGAAATCGCGCAGATTCAGGATTTCGATGAAGAAATTGCCAACGAGTTGCGCAATCGCGCGAAAGACGCGCTGCTCACGCGCGCTATTGCTTCCGAAGAAAGCATTAGCAAGGCTGGCATTGCCGACGATCTGTTGAACATGGAAGGCGTGGACAGCAAGCTGGCGCTGGCCCTGGCTGGCATCGGCGTGAAGACAATGGAAGACCTTGCTGAACAGTCGATCGACGACCTGATGCAGCTGGATGGCATGGACGAAGAGCGCGCCGGCAAGTTGATCATGACAGCCAGGGCGCCCTGGTTTGCAGACGATGCAGCTCAGGGCTGATCGTATGTAACCCGGACCCGAACAATAGAAACCTTGAGCTCAACCCGCGGCAAACAGAGCGGGACCTGCAGGAGAAGCGAATGGCAGATTTAAGCGTCACTGATTTGGCCAAGATGGTGGGCGTACCCGCGGAGCGCCTCCTTGAGCAGATCAAGGAGGCCGGTCTGCCGCAGGCTACGGCGACGGACACAATCACCAACGACCAGCGTTCGACGCTGCTCGCATTCCTGAAAAGCAGGCACGGCGACAATTCGGGTGGCAATACCGCGCCGCCCAAGATCACCCTCAAACGCAAGACTGTCGAAACTCTCAAGACCTCGGATAACCAGGGTCGCAGCAAATCCGTCAGCGTGGAAGTGCGCAAGAAGCGCACATATGTGAAACGCAGCGTCGAGGAAGCAGCGGCTGAAGCTGCCGAGAAGGAACGCCTGGCGGCTGAACAAAGAGCGCAGGAAGAAGCTGAACTGAAACGCAAGCAGGCTGCAGAAGAGGCGGCCAGGGCGGCTGCTCCCGCAAGCCGCGCACCAGCCGCAGCAGATGCGAAGGCCGAACCCCGTAAGGACGGCAAGCCCGCCGAGATCAAGCCCGAACACAAGAAAGGTACGCTGCGCAAGGATGGTCGCACGGAAGACGAGGAAGCGGATAAACGCAAACCTGTCACGCGCAAGAAAGAAAAGGAGAAAGAAACCGCTTCCAAGAAGCTTACTCGCGTACGGTCCACCGAAGACTTCATCCTGGATGAAGACGGTGAAGCCGGCGCGCGACGCCGCGGTCGCAAAAAACTGGCCCATACCAAGCAGCACCAATTCGAAATGCCGACAGAGTTCATATCACGCGAAATAGAAGTACCGGAAGCGATTACCGTTGCCGATCTTGCCCAGCGCATGTCGCTGAAATCCGGCGAGCTGATCAAGACGCTAATGAAGATGGGCGTCATGGCGACGCTGAACCATGTGCTGGATCAGGACACGTCCGTGTTGCTCGTCGAGGAAATGGGCCACAAGGCCAAGACGATTTCCGATACTAAGCTCGAGGACGACCTCGTCGAGTCCATCAATTACGAAGGCGAATCGGTAACTCGCGCTCCCGTCGTCACCGTGATGGGTCACGTCGACCATGGCAAGACCTCGTTGCTCGACTACATCCGCAAGGCCTCCGTTGCATCCGGTGAGGCAGGAGGCATCACGCAGCACATCGGCGCTTACCATGTCGAAACGCCGCGTGGCATGGTCAGCTTCCTCGACACCCCGGGCCACGCCGCGTTTAGTGCGATGCGCTCGCGTGGTGCAAAAGCCACGGACATCGTCATCCTTGTCGTCGCCGCAGATGATGGTGTGATGCCACAGACCGAAGAAGCCATTCAACACGCGCGTGCCGCTGGCGTGCCGCTCGTTGTTGCAATGAACAAGATCGACAAGGAATCCGCTGATCCCGACCGTGTGCGCAGCGAGCTTGCCCAGAAGGGTGTCATTTCCGACGCATGGGGCGGCGATACCCAGTTCGTCGAAGTGTCGGCACATACCGGTCAGGGCATCGATGCCTTGCTGGAAGCGGTACTGTTGCAGGCTGAATTACTTGAGCTCAAAGCCGTGATCGACGTGCCTGCGAAGGGCGTCGTCATCGAATCGAGTCTCGACAAGGGGCGCGGCCCGGTTGCAACGGTGCTCGTGCAGAACGGCACGCTGAAGCTTGGCGACATTGTGCTGGTCGGGCATGAATATGGTCGTGTACGCGCGATGCTCGACGAAAACGGCAAGCAGATCAAAACCGCAGGCCCATCGATCCCGGTCGAAATCCTGGGACTGAACGGCACGCCCGATGCCGGCGACGATTTCATCATCGTCGAAAGCGAGAAGAAAGCACGCGAAGTGGCTGAGTTCCGTCTGCATCGTTACCGCGAAAGCCAGCATGCGAAGTTCCAGGCCGCGAAGGCCGAAAGCATGTTTGCGACGATGGGCAAGGACAGCAAGAAGATTCTCAATATCGTGCTGAAGGCCGACGTACGCGGGTCGCTCGAAGCGATCATGGCGGCGCTCAATGGCATCGGCAACGACGAAGTATCGGTCAATATCGTTGGCTTCGGTGTTGGTGGCATTTCCGAAACGGACGTACAACTGGCCGAAACGTCCAGCGCGACCGTAATAGGTTTCAACGTACGCGCCGACAAATCCGCGAAAACCTTGCTGGAGAATGCCGGCCTGCAGTTGCGCTATTACAGCATCATCTACAACCTGATCGACGATGTGAAAGCCGTTCTCGGTGGCATGCTTTCTCCGGAAATCCGCGAGGAAATCCTGGGTGTTGCCGAAGTGCGTGACATCTTCAATTCGCCGAAATATGGCGCCATCGCTGGCAGCATGGTCGTTGAAGGTACTATCTACCGTAACAAGCCGATCCGGGTACTGCGCGACAACGTCGTTATCTATGAAGGTGAGCTTGAGTCGCTGCGTCGCTTCAAGGACGAGGCCGCTGAAGTCCGCATGGGCATGGAATGTGGTATCGGGGTGAAGAATTACACCGACGTCCGTATCGGCGATAAAATCGAAGTCTATAACCGCACGCAAGTTGCCCGTACTTTGTAAGGGGCCGGGTTCCCGCGTTTGCGGGAACGACGAAAGAGCCCATTCGTCATTCCCGCGCAAGCGGGAATCCAGGCAGACCATGGGAGCCGAACCATGCCCAAAACCTCCAATAGACTCGGCCGCATCAGCGATCAGTTGAAGCAGGAGCTGGCGCTGTTGATTCAGAATGAACTGCGCGATCCGCGTCTCGGCATGATATCGGTGCTCGACGTGAAAGTGAGTCGCGATCTCGCGCACGCCGATGTCTTCATCACCGTTCTCGGCGCTGAAGCGCCGGTAGCCGTCGATGCGTTGAACAATGCCGCCGGCTTTCTGCGCAGCTTGGTCGCGAAGAACCTGAACCTGCGGGTTACGCCGCGCCTGAAGTTTATCTTTGATGAGTCCATCGAACGTGGTCGCAAGCTGTCATCGCTGATTGATGAGGCTGTAGCGCAAGACGCGAAGCACGACCACTCTTCCGATCAGTAATGCCGCAGGCGCCGAAACAGCAACACCGCGACATCGACGGCTTGCTCATTCTGGACAAGGCCCCCGGGCTGACGTCGAACAAATGCCTGCAGCAGGTCAAACACCTGCTGCGTGCTGCGAAAGCAGGACACACCGGTGCACTTGACCCACTCGCCAGCGGCGTGTTGCCCTTGTGCTTTGGCGAAGCCACCAAGGTTTCCCAGTTCCTGCTCGACTCCGACAAGGCCTATCGCGCACGCATCCGGCTTGGGGTGACAACGACGACCTGCGACAGCGAAGGAGAGGTGCTCGTAACTGTCCCGGTGCCAGAGTTGCGCGGCGAGCAGATCGAGACCGTCTTGCAGCCTCTGCGCGGGTTGATTACGCAACAACCGCCGATCTACTCCGCACTGAAGCAGAACGGCGTGCCGCTATACAAGTTGGCGCGCGCCGGCAAAGCCATCGAGCCGAAGTTTCGTGACGTGACGATCTACAGTCTCGAGCTGCTCGCGCATGAAGGTGACTATCTGGACATCGAGGTCAGTTGCAGCAAGGGTACCTACATCCGTACGCTTGCCGAAGACATCGGCAAGGCCCTCGGCGTGGGCGGCCATATCACTGCGTTGCGTCGCTTGAAGGCTGGGCCATTTGCTCTTGCCGCGTGCATGACACTCGAGGAAATGATGGACCTGGCGGCAGCCGGGTTGCTTGAAGCCCGTCTTATCGCCCCGGATCAAGCCATAGCGGACCTTCCCTCAGTGCAGCTCGATCCCGAGCAGACCAGACGTTTGCGCCAGGGCCAGCTCGTGAAGTTAAACGATGCAGCGCCCGCCGCGGATATCCGTGTCTACTGCGGGAAGGAATTCGTCGGCCTGGGAGAGATAGGAGCAGAAGGACTGCTGAAAGCTGTACGCCTGTTGAAATACGCCTCGGCCTGACCTCCTTTCTGTCTGCGCATCACACCTTGTAGTAATCGCGGTACCAATCCACGAATTTTGCAATGCCCGTTTCGACCGAGGTTGTTGGCTTGTAGTCGACGTCGGCAATCAGCGCATCTACATCGGCGTATGTATCCGGTACGTCGCCTGCCTGTAAAGGCAGCATGTTTTTTTCTGCCTTCTTGCCGAGGCAATGTTCCAGAACTTCGATGTAGCGCAGTAGTTCTACCGGTCTATTACTGCCGATGTTGTACAGGCGGTAAGGCGCCTTGCTTGTTGCCGCATCGGGCCTGTCGCCATTCCAGGCCGGGTTCGGAGCCGCGACCTTGTCGAGCGTGCGAATGACGCCTTCGACAATGTCGTCGACATACGTGAAATCGCGGCGATGGTGGCCGTTGTTGAACACCTCGATCGGTTTGCCCGCGAGAATGTTGCGCGTAAAGATGAACAGAGCCATGTCGGGACGGCCCCAGGGCCCGTACACGGTGAAGAAGCGCAAACCCGTCGTCGGTATGCCGAACAAATGGCTGTAGGAATGGGCAAGTAGTTCGTTGGACTTCTTGCTGGCGGCATAGAGGCTCACCGGATGATCGACGTTATTGTGCACGGAGAATGGCATCGCAGTGTTTGCCCCGTAAACCGAGCTACTCGACGCATACACCAGATGCTCCACCTGGTGATGCCGGCAGGCTTCGAGTACGTTGACGAAGCCGACGATGTTCGAGCTGACATACGCCTGAGGGTTCTGCAGTGAATAGCGCACCCCGGCCTGGGCCGCGAGATTGACGACACGCTGCGGGCGATGTTTGCCGAATATCTCGCGCATCGCGTCCCCATCTTCGAGACTCGCGCGGTGATCGGTATATCCAGCGTGCGACACAAGATTTTGCAGTCGCGCCTGCTTCAGCGTGACATCGTAGTAGTCATTCAGGTTGTCGACGCCGATGACTTCATCGCCGCGCGCCAGCAGGCGCAAGGACAGCGCCTGGCCGATGAATCCGGCGCTGCCGGTAACGAGAATTTTCATGCGTGAATTTCCTAGAGACGTTCCACGCCTGCCTGCTGCGGGAACAGATACTTGACGTCGAAAATGATGCATGCGGGTTTGCAGTACGAACGTATGCGCACGAGCCCATCTTCACGAAAACAATCGTGCGCTACTGCCACGACGACCGCATCGTAGGTGTCGGTCGGCACCTCACGGATCAGGTCGAGTCCGTATTCGTGCTCGGCTTCGTCGGCATCCACCCAGGGGTCATGCACATCCACTTCGGCATTGAATTCGCGCAGTCCGGCGTAGATGTCGATGACACGAGTGTTACGCAAGTCGGGACAGTTTTCCTTGAACGCAAGGCCCAGGATCAGGACGCGCGCCCCGGCGACATTGATGCGGCTGCGCGCCAGCGACTTCAGCACCCGTTCGGCAATGTAGCTACCCATGTCGTCATTGATCTTGCGGCCGGCGAGGATTACATCGGGGTGGTAGCCGACTTCCTGCGCCTTGTGCGTCAGGTAATAGGGATCGACGCTGATGCAGTGGCCGCCGACGAGGCCCGGGCGAAAAGGCAGGAAGTTCCACTTGGTACCAGCGGCTTTCAGCACTTCTTCAGTGTCGATACCGAGCTTTTCAAAGATCAGGCACAGCTCGTTGACCAGCGCGATATTGATGTCGCGCTGCGTGTTCTCGATGACCTTCGCGGCTTCAGCGGCCTTGATGCTGCTCGTGCGATGCGTACCAGCCGTGATGATCTGCTTGTACAGCGCGTCAACGAAGTCTGCAGCCTCGGGCGTCGAGCCCGAGGTTACCTTCGTGATCGCACTCACGCGATGCACCTTGTCGCCGGGGTTGATGCGTTCCGGACTATAGCCCGCGTAGAAGTCGCGGTTGAAGACCAGCCCGGATTGCGCAGCCAGGATCGGCACGCAGACTTCTTCGGTCGCGCCGGGGTAGACGGTGGACTCGTAAATCACGACGTCACCCTTCTTCAGCACCTTGCCGACCGTGACGCTGGCGCTTTGCAGCGGCGTGAAGTCAGGGCGTTTGTGCTTGTCGATAGGCGTCGGCACCGTGACGATGTACACGTTCGCTTCGCGAATCACGTCGATGTCGGTAGTGAAGGTCGCCGGGCAAGCCTGCAGTTCTTCCTTCGACAGTTCGTGCGTCGCGTCGACACCCGCTTTCAGGGCGTCCACGCGCTTTTGCTGGATATCGAAACCAATGGACGGAAACTTCTTGGCAAACTCCGCCAGCAGGGGTAGCCCCACGTAACCGAGTCCGATTACCGCGAGTCTGACATCCTTTAACTGCCTGACCATAAGAGATCCTTTACCCTTTGAGGAGCCGGAATTATAGCTGCTTGAAAGCGGGATACTTTGAAGTGTTTCCCTGAACTCGGCACAGGTATTCCGCAGGGCAGCAGCCGTACCGCGTGACGCCGCCCGGGGGCAAAGGCGATAATGCAACGATGAAATTCCTGTTAAAAGTCCTGCTAGGCCTGTTCTTCGTGCTGCTTGCGGGCGTGCTGATCACCGTCGCGCTGATACTCGAAGACCGTCCAACCGTTCCGGGACAGGCGCTGGTCGAGTCCGATCTGCGTGAAGCGCGTGTTTTTATCGAAAACTCCGATCCCCGTCGTCTGCGGGCGGGCGAACTGTCTGAATTCACGATCAGCGATCAGGATCTTGAGTTGCTACTCAATTATCTGCTGGACGTTCTGCAACGTGGCTACCTGCAGGGCGGGCATAGTGAAGTGAGGCTGGACGCCGGGGTCGCGGAGTTGCGCCTCAGCGCACAAGTGCCAGCTAACCCGCTCGGCGCTTACCTTAACCTGCGAATCGTGCTGAACCAGGAGGCCGACCAACTGGTGCTCGACAGCCTGCAGGCCGGCGAACTGACGATTCCGCGCTGGCTTGCCGATCCGCTGATGCAACGCGCCCATGGCGAAATGCGTGCTCGTATCCCTGAATATCGCGCTTCGCTGGCCGCAATCGACAGCTTCGCGATCGCACCGGGCCGACTCAACGTCGTGTATCGGTGGCAACCGGAACTGCTGGAACAGTTGTCGAGCCGGGGCACCGACCTCTTGCTGGGCGAGGCTGATCGCATCCGTCTTCTGGCGCATTCGCAGCGGTTGACAGAGCTACTGGCCGGTCCGGCAATGGGGGCACGCGTGCCCCTGGTCGACGTGCTCGCACCAATGTTCGCGTTTGCGCTGGAAAGGCAGGGGGATCCCGTCGAGGAGAACCGCGCCGCGCTGCTGGTGCTGTCGCTGTATATAACGGAAACCGATCCCGCCCGCTTGCTGGGCGAGGACGCGCCGGAGCCGCAACGTCGCGAACTGATCCTGGCTGGTCGTCACGACCGTGCGCAGCACTTCCTGATTTCCGCTGGACTTACTGTCAGCGCCGGTACGGGCGTGGCCCAGTCACTCGGATTACTGAAAGAAGTCGACGATTCGCAGGAAGGGGGCAGCGGCTTCAGCTTCGTAGACATTGGCGCCGACCGCACCGGCATCCGCTTTGCCGAACTCGCGGTCGCTGGCCCGAAACAGGCGCGGACCCTGCAGGAAAGAGTCGCCATGCTGCCCGATGAAGGCCTGTTTATGGCTAACTTTCGTGACTTGCCCGAGCTGCTGTCCGATGAAGCCTTCCGGCAGACCTATGGTGGCGTGGGCCAGCCGGCTTACGACGCGATGCTGCGGGATATCGACGCCAGGATCGATAACATGCCCCTGTTTGTGCCCTAAATCCCTGTCTTTGCTTGAATTTTCATTTCCACGCTACTGTTTACCTATGCTATCTTTGCGGCCCCCAAACGGGGCCCCGGCATTTGCTGGGTCAAGGCAGGACCAGATCACTATCAATATGCATGGTGCCTCTGGCTGATAAGGACATCTTCTTGGGCCTGAACGCAGGACGTTTAGGTCTGAACCAACTAACCGCATATTTGAGAGGAATACGTCATGGCACTTACTGCCGCACAGAAAGCCGAAATCGTTAGTGAATACAGCCTGGCCGAAGGCGACACTGGCTCCCCCGAAGTACAGGTAGCCCTGCTGACCGGCAACATCAACCAGCTGCAGGACCACTTCAAGGAACACGCGCATGATCACCACTCCCGCCGTGGCCTGATCCGCATGGTTAACACCCGCCGCAAGTTGCTGGACTACCTGAAAAGAAAGGACTCCGAGCGCTACACAAAGCTCATTCAAAGACTCGGTCTGCGTCGCTAAGACCAACTCCAGCCTGGCCAGCATAGGGCTGGCCAGGTTCATACGCCCAAGGAAAATATATGTTGAATCCTATCCGTAAAGAATTTCGTTATGGCAACGATACCGTTGTGCTGGAAACCGGCCGCATTGCCCGCCAGGCAACCGGCGCGGTACTTGTAACCATTGGCAATACCGTCGTACTGACCACCGTCGTTGGCAGGAAAACCGCCAAGCCGGGTCAGGACTTCTTCCCGTTGACCGTCAACTATCAGGAAAAAACCTATGCCGCCGGCAAGATTCCCGGTGGTTTCTTCAAACGCGAAGGTCGTCCTACTGAAAAGGAAACGCTGACCTCGCGCCTGATCGACCGTCCACTGCGTCCGCTGTTCCCAAAAGGTTTCCTGAATGAAGTACAGGTCGTGTGCACCGTCTTGTCCTCGGATAAGAACGTGGATCCCGACATTGCAGCAATGATCGGCGCTTCCGCCGCACTGGCGATCTCCGGCATTCCCTTCGCAGGTCCAATCGGCGCGGCACGCGTCGGCTATACCGATGCCGAAGGTTACATCCTCAATCCTGGTCACGAGCGCCTCAAGGCTTCCGACCTCGACATGGTGGTTGCCGGTACCGAGAACGCGGTACTGATGGTTGAGTCGGAAGCAAAAGAGCTCAACGAAGACCTCATGCTCGGCGCCGTTCTGTTCGCGCACGTCGAAATGCAGGTGATCGTCAAGGCCGTACGTGAATTCGCAGCCGTTGCTGGCAAGCCCGCATGGGAATGGACCGCAGTCAGGAAAGACGAAGCGATGCTGAAGGAAATGTCCGATGCGTTTGGCGCCGATATCACCGCCGCCTATCAGGTCTCCGACAAGACGCAGCGCCAGGACCGCGTGGCGGCAATCCGCGACGCAGCAGTCGCGCGTTTCGCCACTGAAACAGTAGCTGCTGCCGACGTGGCAGGCCTGTTCGGCTCACTCGAGAAGAAAATCGTGCGCAGTCGCATCATCGCTGGTGCACCGCGTATCGACGGCCGCGACAACCACACTGTGCGTCCGCTGAATATCGAAGTTGGTGTCCTCAGCAAGACCCACGGCTCCGCGCTGTTCACGCGTGGTGAAACGCAGGCGCTCGTCATCGCCACGCTCGGCGCGATTCGCGACTCGCAGACCATCGAAGACCTGTCGGGCATGAAGAAAGATGCGTTCATGCTGCACTACAACTTCCCTCCCTTCAGCGTCGGCGAAACCGGCATGATGAGTGGCCCGAAACGTCGCGAGATCGGTCACGGCCGCCTGGCGCGTCGCGGTGTTGCCGCGGTCTTGCCGAGCGAAGAAAGCTTCCCTTATGCCATTCGCGTCGTATCGGAAATTACCGAGTCAAACGGTTCCAGCTCCATGGCCAGCGTCTGCGGCACCTCGCTTGCGCTGATGGATGCCGGCGTGCCGCTGAAGGCGCCTGTTGCCGGTATCGCGATGGGCCTCGTGAAGGAAGACAACGGCTTTGCCGTCCTCACCGACATTCTCGGTGACGAAGATCATCTCGGCGACATGGACTTCAAGGTAGCCGGCTCCGCCAAGGGCGTCACCGCGCTGCAGATGGACATCAAGATCCAGGGCATCACCGAGGAGATCATGGAGAGCGCGCTGGATCACGCTTACAAGGCGCGTATCCACATCCTCAACGAGATGAACAAAGTGCTCTCAGCTCCACGCGCGGCGATCTCGCAGTACGCGCCAAGCATGGCGACGATCAAGATCCATACCGACAAGATTCGCGAAGTCATCGGCAAGGGCGGCGCCACGATCCGCGGCATCACCGAGCAGACTGGCGCATCGATCGATATCGATGATGACGGCAATGTCCGCATTTACGGCGAAGACGCGACGTCCCGCGATGCAGCCCTGAACATGGTTCAGGCGATTTGCGCTGAAGCTGAAGTCGGCCAGGTTTACCGTGGAAAGGTTTCGAAGATCGTCGATTTCGGTGCTTTTGTTACCATCATCCCGGGCAAAGATGGGCTCGTGCACATCTCGCAGATCACGCAGGAACGCGTCGAGCGAGTTAATGATCATCTCAAGGAAGGCCAGGAAATCGTCGTCAAGGTTCTGAAGATCGACGACCGTGGCAAGATCAGCCTCAGCATGAAGGAAGTGACCGACGCCGAACGCGCGTCAGTGTGATTTCTTCGAAGGAATAAAAAAAGGGCGATCATCTGATCGCCCTTTTTTTATGAACTGACAAAAGCGCTATCTAAAGGTTCTTTTGCGCGCTTAAGTTGAAACTGCTTCGAGCGCCGCAGGCGCCCAGAACTGGCAAAGGCGCTATTAGAGGTTCTTTCGCGCGCTTTAGTAGAAACTGCTTCGAGCGCCGCAGGCACCTTTGCGCATCAGCCCCAGGCGCGTTTCAAAATGGCTTTGTGCTCGGCCGAAGCCAGGCGCGGGCCGTAATTACTGACTGTTGTTGCCGCCGCATGGCTCGCGAGTTTTCCCGCATCGGCGTAATCCTTGCCGCTGGTAATCGCATACAGGAAGGCGCCTGCAAACATATCGCCCGCGCCGTTGGCGTCGACCGCTTTTACTTTTACCGGATCGATGTTGATGTAGTTCTTGCCGTCGAACACCAACGCGCCCTCGGAACTCAGCGTGACGACGATGATTTTCGCGATCTTGCGCAGCTCTTCGATTGCTTCCCTGATGTCGTCCTTGCCGCTCCAGGTCTGCGCTTCGATCTTGTTGGCGAAGAGCAGGTCGACGCCACCACCGATCATTTCTTCCAGGCCGCCGCGGAAGAACTGCACCATCGCGGGATCCGACAGGGTGAGTGCGGTTTTTACGCCATTGGCCTCGGCGACTTTACGTGCGTCGATGCAAGCCTGGCGACCGCTGGGAGACGTGACGAGGTAGCCTTCCATGTACATGTACTTCGATGCGATCAGCGCTTCCAGATCCAGGTCTGCCGGACCGACTTTTTCGGAAATGCCAAGGTATGTCAGCATCGTGCGCTCAGCATCAGGGCTTGTCATCACGATGCATTTGCCGGTTGCACCATACTCGCGCTCTGCGCCGAGATTGGTCGAAATGTTCAGGGATCCAAGTTCCTTTACGTAGAAGTCGCCGAATTCGTCGCTGGCGACCTTGCAGCTGAAGAAGGCTTTGCCGCCGAACTGCGAGAGTGCATAAACCGTATTGCCCGACGAGCCGCCGCCCGACCGCTTCTTGAAACCAAATTTCTTCGTCAGGCGTTCCAGCAAGACCTCTTGCGCTTCGCCGTCGACGAGTGTCATCAGGCCTTTCTGGATCTTTTCGTGGGCGAGAAAGTCGTCGGATACGGCGAATTCGAGATCGACCAGACCATTACCGATGCCATAAACGTCATAAGTCTTCATGGTTTTTCCTGTTGTTATGTTGCTCTTGTTATTTTGTTATTGACGCTGTGCCAGAGCCGCAAAGGCTTTCTCCGCCGCCTCGAGCGTGTGCCTGATTTCCGGCTCGCCATGTGCAGCCGACACGAAGCCTGCTTCGAATGCCGATGGAGCGAGGTAGACGCCCTTGTCGAGCATCAGGTGGAAGTACAGTTTGAACATCTCGACATTGCTCTGCATGACCTGATCAAAGGTCGTGATGTTCGATTCAGTGTTGAAGTAGCAACCAAACATACCGCCGACCTGCGTCGTCGAGAACGGCAGGCCGTATTTGTGCGCGAGCGTTTTCAGCCCGTGCAGCAGGTCCGTCGTATGCTGCGTCAGCGTTGCGTGGAAGCCGGGCTTGCTGATTTCTTCGAGCACTACGAGCCCCGCCGTCACCGCGAGCGGATTCCCCGACAGCGTGCCGGCCTGGTATACCGGGCCCAGCGGCGCCAGCATGTCCATGATTTCCTTGCGGCCGCCGAAGGCGCCCACTGGCAAGCCGCCGCCGATAATCTTGCCGAGCGTCGTGAGATCGGGCTTGATGTTATATAGCCCCTGCGCGCCGCCGAGCGCCACGCGGAAGCCAGTCATGACTTCGTCGAAGATCAGCACTGCGCCATATTTCAGCGTGACCGAGCGCAAGGTCTGCAGGAAGCCGGGGAGGGGAGGCACCAGGTTCATGTTGCCGGCCACGGGCTCGACGATGACACAGGCGATCTCCTCACCGTGCTTCGCAAACAGCGCTTCGACAGCCGAGGCGTCGTTATAAGGCACGACAAAAGTCTGGTTGGCGGTTTCGACCGGAATACCGGCGGAATCGGGAGTGCCCAGCGTCAGCGCGCCGGAGCCGGCTTTGACCAGCAAGGAATCGACGTGACCATGGTAGCAGCCCTCGAACTTGACGATCTTCTCGCGCCGCGTGTAGCCGCGCGCCAGCCTGATAGCGCTCATTGTCGCTTCTGTGCCTGAATTGACGAGGCGCACACTTTCGATAGCGGGCATGATCGAACAGATTTTTTCGGCCATGCGCACTTCGAGCGCGGTCGGTGCGCCGAACGCGGTGCCATTTTCGAGCTGGAGGTGCAGCGCCGCGATTACTTTCGGATGACTGTGCCCAAGGATCATGGGTCCCCAGGCTCCGATGTAGTCGATGTACTGGTTGCCGTCCTCGTCGACGAGGTAAGCGCCTTGCGCCTTGCGGAAGAAAACCGGCTTGCCGCCGACGCCGCGGAAAGCGCGGACCGGAGAATTCACTCCCCCGGGAATGCGCTCGAGCGCGGCGTCGAACAGGGCTTCGGATTGCTGATGGGAATATGACATGGGAGACCCGAAAAAATCAGAAAGGTTTGACGACGACGAGAATTATGACGGCCAGCAGCACTACTGTCGGAAATTCGTTGAACCAGCGGTAGTAGACGTGGGACTTCGTGTTGCGGTCGTCGCGGAAAAGGATCAGGTAATGGCGGCACATGAAGTGGTACGCGACCAGCACGGCGACCAGTGCCAGCTTTGCGTGCATCCAGCCAAGCTGCAGGAAACCGGGGTTCAGCCAGACCATCCAGCCCCCGAACAGCAGGGTCAGCACCATGCACGGCGTCATGATGCCCCGGTACAGCTTGCGCTCCATGACTTTGAAGCGTTCGCGACCGGTGCTGTCGTCGGTCATCGCATGCCACACGAAGAGGCGGGGCAGATAGAACAGCCCGGCAAACCAGCAGACGACGAAGAATATGTGGAAGGATTTCACCCAGAGCATGGGGTGATGATAACACGCAGCCGAGGGTGGGTTATCATTCCCCTGGGTCCATTTCTGAAGGGGAAATGTCATGCAAATCCATAGGCACATCGCCGCGGCTGGCGCCCTGTTAGCAGTCGCGCAGAGCTATGCGCAACCGCCGGTCGGCGACCTCGCAGATGGGCAGGGCAAGGAGCTCGTACAGACGGTTTGCTTCAGCTGCCATACGGCATTCAATATCATCGGAGCGGCCGGCTACGACTCGCCTGAAGACTGGCGCGCCGTATTCGGCACGATGGTCGACCTGTCCGACGCGCAGGCCAGCACGATAGCCAGCTATCTTGCTGAGTACTACCCTGCGAGGCCGGGCCGTGCGCCGGTGCTGATCGATGGTCCTGCACAAATCGAGATCACCGAATGGCAGGCACCGACGCTCGGCCAGCGCACGCGCGATCCGGTCGAAGCCCCTGACGGCAGCATCTGGTGGACAGGCATGTACGCGAGTCTCGTCGGCCGCCTCGATCCTGCAACCGGCGCGATGGAAGAATACAAGCTACCCGTCAGCGCGCGTCCGCACAGTATCGTGCCCGACGCCGAGGGCAACATCTGGTACACCGGCAATAGCAACGGCACGATTGGCAAGCTGGATCCGACCACGGGCCTCGTCACGCAGTATCCTACGCAGGCCAACGATCCGCACAGCGCTACCTTCCATCCCAATGGCAAGCTGTACTTCACCGCGCAGAATTCCAACATGCTCGGCATGCTCGACCCCGCTACCGGTGAAGTCAAAGAAGTAGCGACTGAGCCGCGCCCCTACGGCATCCAGGTTGCCGCGAACGGGACCGTATGGGTGGCGTACAACGGCACCAACAAGATCGGCGCGGTCGACCCTGAAACGCTCGACGTGCGTTACTACGACATCCCGAATGCGGAGTCGCGCATCCGTCGGCTTGGCCTCGATAGCAAAGGCTTCGTCTGGTACGTGAACGGTACGCAGGGCAGCGTCGGGCGGCTTGATCCGGCGACTGGCGAGGTGAAGGAATGGCCTTCGCCGAGCGGTGCCCGCTCGCAGCCTTATGCGCTGGCCGTCATCGACGACAAAGTCTGGTACAACGAATCCGGCATGCGTCCGGACACATTGGTGCGCTTCGACCCCGCAAGTGAACAGTTCCAGAGCTGGGCGATTCCGTCTGGCGTCGGCATCGTGCGTAACATGTGGGTCACGAAGGACAACAATCTGCTGATCCACCAGAGCAGCACAAACAAGATCGGGCTCGTCAAAATCATTAACTGACCAATTCCGTCACCCCCGGCCTGCAGGCCGGGTCCTGATAACCCACCTGAACGAAAGTCATTCTCTTGCCTGCAAAACATATTATTTTCGATTTCGACGGTACGCTC
>JBEGWB010000116.1:0-53310 GCA_041178065.1 Pseudomonadota bacterium
GGGGAGGATTATGGTGGCAGTCTTCAGGTTCTGATGAACGGTAACTGGGTCGCCTATGACTCGAACCAAAATCCGGCTATTTCCAGTGCCGGCACGCTGCGGGTTCGTACGTCCCTGGTGGACGACGCAATCAGCGACGATGGCGAAACCGTTATCCTCTCGGCAAGGCCCGTCGGCGGTCAGACGGCAACCGGCACAGCCACTATTCGCGATGAAGGCAGCGGGACTGTTTACAACGCTGATGGCATTGCGACCGCGTTGACGGCAACGAACGACCTGCCAACGATTTCGGTTACAAGTGTCAGCGTTCAAGAACGTGAACCCTATGCCATCACGTCCATTTCGCTGTCGCAGACTGCGAGCTCCGCGATCAGCTTTACGCCCATCCTTGCCGCGGGCAGCGCGACCCTCGGCGCCGATTTCGGCCCTGGCCTTGAGTATTTTGATGGATCAGTCTGGACCTCCGCTGCCGCCCCAATCACGATTGCCCCGGGGGTGACGTCCATCCAGGTCCGCACTCCTTTGGTTCAGGACACTCTGACCAATGAGGGTACGGAACGCTTCACCATTTCCACGGGTGCAGTCACCGGCCCGGTTCGTAACGCGACAGGTGCAACTGGCAACATATCGATCATAGACGCGATCATCATTGGCGGCCCGGTAATCACGGACGTTACTGAAAGTCCCACCGATCCAACTCCGTCGGATCTTTTCACGGCGGATACAACGCAGGTCGTCACGCTCACCGGCGAGGCTGGCGCAACGGTAAGCCTGTTCCGGACTGATAACGCACAAAGCTATACGCAAGTAGCCGTTAACCAGTTTCAGACTACGGAAACAGCTCCTGGCGTCTATCGGCTGGATTTCGGCACGAACGTTCTGCAAGCTGGGGACTATGTTGCCCGTCTGACCAAGAGCGGCACCAACAGCGGCTACTCGAACAGTTTTACACTCGACAGCACGCCTGGCCTTTACGACATCGCAGCGCGGCGCGAAAACGTCGACATTGCACCGGGTGTCAAGGTCGCCAACGGGGCTGTCGGCGGACTCGACCAGGGCCGCTTGCCAACCTTCTGGACCGGCAGCGAATGGCGTGACTCCGATGGCGAAATCATTCGCTTTGCCTTCGGCGCGCCAGCGCAGTTCGACAAGACTGCACCGCCTGCAGGAACAGGCATCACAGCGACTGCGGCGTCGGGATCCACCCTGGCGCTCAACACCCAGACCGGCCGTTATACCTATACGCCTGGCGCCGATGCGACGATCGATACTTTCACCATTTTCGCGTCGGACGGGACTAAAGGCGACAAGCTGAAGCTGACCTTTGACAACGCTGATTCCCTGGACCGGGATGGAGTTCCAGCCAATGTCGAAACTCGCCTGGCCCAGCTGGCCAATGCAACTGGCGTTGGTGGCGATCTGAATAATGACGGTATTGCGGATGCCAACCAGAACGCAGTCACGACGCTCGCCTGGACAACGGTCGACAAGTTCAATGCCGCGCTGGATGGCAGCCTGAACGACGTCAAGCCGATTATCTCGTTGCAGGTGCTGCAATCGGGCAGCGGCCGCACGGTTGACGACACTTCGCAGCTGACTGACGTCAAGGTGCTGCGTGCCAACAGTTCTGTTGTCGGCGGTTCGAAGCCTGCGAATGCGACCTGGGATCCAATCCAGTTCGCCGTTGAATCGACTCAGAGCGTTGGGTTGCTGGACATCGACCCGATACGCGCTGGCACGCAGATCCGTATCGTCCTCGACATTGCTAATACGCAGGTCGCGGCGGGCACCTTCACGCGATACATGAAATATGTGGATGCCACCGCGATAGCCGGCGGCGCAGTTGTTGGGCTTGGTGGCCAGGCCATCACGACGCCGGGCTGGTACGACTATACCCAGCGCACAGCAGGCGGCGATGGGGCCCGCTTCATTACCGCCGGTGGCTTCATTACCGGCATTGAGCTGATTTTCACCGACAATGCCTTTGGTGATAATGACCCGACCGTGGGCCGTATCTTTGACCCAGGCGTGCCGACCGATGACTCGACAGGTGGCGGTGGTGGCGGCGGCGCAGATACCACTCCGCCCGTCATTACCGGGCCAAGTAATGGGCCGGGTGCGGCGAGCAGCGCAATCTCCATTCCTGAAAACACCCAGCCAGTGGCGCAATTCTCCGCAGATGAGCCAGTTAGCTGGTCTATTTCGGCTGGCGCTGACGCAAGCGCCTTCACGCTCGATGCCACGAGCGGCGCGCTGATCTTTAGCACTGCGCCCGATTTTGAAGCGCCCACTGATCAGGGGCGCAACAATATCTATGACCTGATTATCACTGCCACCGATCTTTCTGGTAATGCAACCCGCCAGACGGTCTCTGTCACGGTGACCGACGTGGACGATACGCGCCCCATCATAACGGGACCAAGCAATGGGCCGGGTGCGGCGAGTAGCGCAATTTCCATTCCTGAAAACACCCGGCCAGTGGCTCAATTCTCCGGGAATGAGCCAGTGCGCTGGTCTATTTCAGGTGGGGCTGACGCAAGCGCCTTCACGCTGGATGCCACGAGCGGGACGCTGAGCTTTAGCACCGCGCCCAATTTTGAAGCGTCCACTGATCAGGGTCGCAACAATATCTATGACCTGATTATCACTGCCACCGATCTTTCTGGTAATGCAACCCGCCAGACGGTCGCTGTCACGGTGACCGACGTCGACGATGCGCCCCCCATCATAACGGTGCCAATCAATAAGCCGAGTCTGAGCGCAATCTCCATTCCTGAGAACATGCTGTTTGTTGCAACGTTAGGCGTCAGCGAGCCTTCAGTCTGGGCAATTGCGGGTGGTGCAGATGGCGATGCTTTCTTCATCGACCCCCAAACAGGGGCGCTGTCATTCAAAGCGGCACCAGATTTTGAACTACCGCGCGATGCCGGCACAAACAATGTCTATGATGTTGTGATTGCAGCGACAGATCGCGTTGGCCTGAGCAGCACGCAGGCAATTGCAGTCACTGTGACTGACGTGGATGACGTCCGCCCTGTTATTACTGGACCCAGCAATGGTCCGGGCGCAGGAAGCAGCGCGACCTCAATTCCTGAAAACACACGGCCGGTCGCTCAATTCTCGGCGAATGAGTCAGTGCTCTGGTCTATCTCGGGTGGAGTTGACGCACGAGTGTTTACGCTTGACGCGGCTAGCGGTGCGCTGAGTTTTAGCGCTCCGCCCGATTTTGAAGCGCCGACCGATCAGGGCAGAAATAATGTCTACGATCTGATCGTCACCGCGCGGGACCCGGCAGGCAATGTCAGTACGCAGACCGTGGAGGTCAGCGTCACCAACATCGTAGAGTCGCTGCCCGTTTATGCTCAGCTCTTGGTGTCCGGGGATCATCTCTTAACCGTAAAGCAGGCAGATACGACCAGCGGCACAACGATGCGGATCGAGTTTTATGGAACGACAGAGACGGGGCCAAACACCCGTGCACTTGCCGTGTGGGTCAACCTCGTCACGGGCGATTATTTCTATGCACCCGAGGGTAATGCTCTGCCCTATGATTGCTATGTCCCGGTGGCGGGAGTCCAGTTGCCACGCGTGCTGGCCGCCGGCACCGGCGCATTTGACGTCCATTTGTACATGAATGGCGCGGGCACTACACAGATCATGGGCGAACAAAGTGCACGCGCTCTTAATCTTCTGGGGCAAGACTATCAAGATCTGGGCGTGCTGTTTGCGTCAGTTACTCCACTAACCGATATGGTAAAAACTCAGGACTTTTGGTTAATTTAATGCTTATCAATGCGGTATCGTTCCAAAAAGTTATGCAGCCAGTGTGTCGGGTAGCCGTATTGGTTGCCGCCAGCATCTTCAGTGCTCCCGCGGCTATCGCCCAAACATCAGCACCGCTGGAACAGGGTGGTATTTATATGGGCCTGAGTGGCGGTGTAGTGCAGCCCATTGGCACTACGGACATCCGGGGCGACGTTGGCAGTGGCACATTCGTCATACCTTTTACGGGGTCAGTAGAGTATCGTGCCGGCTTGTCTGGCCGAGCGGCCATTGGTTATGAAGAGCGGATCCAGACGCCCGACAATGTCGACGATACGGACCAGGTAGCGCCGCGTTATCGGGCGGAGTTAGAAGCCCTGATGCTGCAGGCGAGGCGTACCCGGTCTATCCAGGGCCTGCTGGCAGTAGAGCCAGACGACAGCTTGAAGGCTCAGGTCATTTTTGCGAATGGCTATCTCCGCCTCCTGGGCAAAAACAGAACACGGCTTTGGGTAGGCGCTGGGCTTGGCAATGCAACGGTGTCGCTGCCCGATGCGCGTCGCATTGCGCCCTGTGCCTGTCTGGCGCCCGCGAAGGGGAAGGGGCTCGCCTATCAAGCGAAACTGGCGCTCGAAATCCGTCTTGCTCCGCGACTTCAGTTCGTAATCGAAGCTGCTCTTGTAAGCCTGCCGGGCCTCGCTACAGCTGAGGGACAACGGCCTAACGCAAGTTATGCGAAGAGCACGTTTGCGACCGCCGATATCGGGCTTCGATTGAGCTTTTAAACTCGCACGCTGGAGCCTCATGCCGTTCTGAATGCGTTCCAGCCCGGCACTCTTTTTCCTGTGAATGAGCGAGCGGTGTCTCTCCCGTTTTCACCTGCCACAGCACCTTCCTGATCTTTTGATCCCACTGCGCTGGTGGATGCCGAGCGCACGCGGCCTATATACTCGCGCGCAAATTCAATGGGGCATAGTCGATGGAAAAAGCAGGAAGAATTGCGATTGTTACCGGCGCGGGCCAGGGCATAGGCAAGGCCTGTGCAATCGGTTTGTTAAAAGCCGGATGGCATACAGTATTCGCCGGCCGCGATCTTCATAAACTCGACAGCGCGATCGTCGAAGCTGGCGCTGTGGCGGCAAGCGCGCTGGCCCTGACCTGCGACATCAGCAAGGCCGACGAGGTGGAGCTGTTGTTCGAGCAGGTGATGAGGCGCTTCGGTCGTGTCGACCTGCTGTTCAATAATGCCGGCATTAGCGGACCCCGCGGCACGCTCGACGAGATTGCCGTCGATGAATGGGAGCGCACCGTCGCCACCAATATCAACGGCTCCTTCCTCTGTGCACGCGCGGCCTTTGCCTGCATGAAACGCCAGACCCCGCAGGGCGGGCGCATCATCAACAATGGTTCGCTCGCTGCGTACACGCCGCGTCCGCATACGGCGCCGTATGCTGTAACGAAACACGCGATAAGCGGATTGACGAAGTGCCTCTCCATCGATGGCCGGCCGTTCAATATCGCCTGCGGCCAGCTCGACATCGGCAACGTGCGTACGCAAATGTCGCTGCCGATGACGCAGGGACTGCTGCAGGCGAGCGGGGCAGTGATGGTGGAGCCGGTGTTCGAGTTACAGCACGTCGTCGATGCGCTGCTGTACATGGCCAACCTGCCGCCCGAAGCAAACGTGCAGACGATGACGGTGCTGGCGACGCAGATGCCGTACGTTGGCCGCGGCTAGTATCCGGTGCCGGAACAGCCAGTGGCTGTTCCGGCTTGCGCACTATTTCTGGAAGACGACCTTGCCTTCCTTGATGGTCGTGACGACATTCATCAGCGCATTCATATCCGTCATTGGATTGCCGTCAAGGATGACGATGTCGCCATACTTGCCGGGTTCGAGCGTACCGAACTCATCGCCGTGCAGCGTCGCCGCGGCCGCATTCTTTGTGATGATCTCGACGATCTGGCGCGGTGAGAACACGAGACTCAGCGCGCGCAGTTCATCGTGCAGGGATTGCTTTGGCGGCCACTGCGTGTCGGTGCCATAGCCGTAGAGCTGGCCAGCTTCAGCCAGCAGCCTTGCATTGACCGGACCCTGGCCAGCGCTCGACAGCGTGTCCCAGGGGAAGGGCTGTGCGTCGCGGAACAGCGCAATGCCCATGTCGTCGAAGTGTGGCACGAACACCGACAGGGTCGAGGTCATCGGAATGTTGGCGCCGATGATTTTCTGCAGCGCTTCCGGATTTTCATCGAGCCGACCCACGTGTGGCGTGTGCACCAGCATTGCCGGACCGGCGTCGATCACCGCCGCGGCATCCTTGACGCTGACAGCATGCACGATCGAGGGCATGCCGACTTTCCTGCCTTCTTCGACGATCAGCTTCAGCGTATCGATCTCGGGGCCGCCGGGCGTCGTGTTGACGACCGATTTGAGGTAGTCGTAACCGTTGGCCTTCGCCTGCTGGATCATGCCAATGATGACTTCATTCGGTATCGCCGGTGCGGCGGTTGTCGCGCCGCCGAGGCGTGCGGGGTCGGTGCGTGCGGGATCGCCGGGAGGGGCGGGGGGCGCATTGGGATCCGCACCGGCGACGGGAATGAAGGTGCCAGTGAACAGACGCGGCCCCTGCATCGAACCGGCGGCGATCGCGGCCTTCGCCTCATTAATTGGCTGGCCATCGATGGCGGATAGCACCGTCGTGAACCCCGCATCGAGGAATTCCTGCATCTGCGCCGGCGCGCGCTCGGCGAGCCAGGTGCCCTGATCGCCAGTGATCACGTGGCGATGGCCTTCAACGAAACCCGGCATGACGGTGTTGCCGCCGGCGTCGATGACCTGGGCGCCGGACGCCGCTGGTGGATTCGGACCAACGGACTCGATGCGTCCGCCGCGAATCACGACAGTGCCGTTCTCGATGACGCCGCCGTTGCCATCGAGAATGCGGCCGTTGGTAATGACGAGATCCTGCGCGAAGGCCGCGCCAGTGCCGAAGCACAGGATCGATGTGACGGTGATCGACAGTATTGCTCTGGCTGTTTTCATTGTTATCCCCTGGAGACTGATGTGCCTGACTCGCTGTTCTGTTGCGACAGCTTGCGCGAAGTATACAGCCTTAGGTGCATGGAAAAGCCATGCAGAACCCGCGTTTTAAGGCGCTTCTGCAGCACGTTATCAGGCTTGCGTACCTCGAACAGGCTTCGGAAATTTATCTCGTCTCGCGCCTCGCCATCGATCCCGACCACGCCGCGGAGCGCGCCTACCTGCAAGCCCTCGGTCATCGCCTGCAATTGCCGGCGGACCTGATCGCGCATCTCGACCATCAGGTGCAGGCAGCGACTACGGCCTGACCCGGAGCTGCGCCAACGCGGCGAGTTCCGCGGCCTCGAGCTCGCGGTACTTGCCGCTTTCCAGTTCGCCCAGCGCCACCGGACCGAAGGCCAGGCGCTTCAGCTTGTTGACCTCATGGCCGACCGCCTTGAATAACCGGCGCAGTTCGCGATTCTTGCCTTCATGCAGCGTGACGAACAGATGCGATTCGCGGCCACTGAGCTTGCGCACGCGCAGCGCGCTGGCCCTCAATACGTCACCTTCGTCCTCAACGCCGTCGAGCACGCGCTGCAGCGTTGCTGCGTCGATCTTGCCGTCGACGCTGACGGCATACTCGCGTGCAATTGCATTGCCCGGATCAGTCAGGAAACTCGATAGCCGTGTGTCGTTCGTCAGCAATAGCAGGCCGCTGGTCTGCATGTCGAGGCGACCGACCGCATGCAGCTGCTGCAGCGTGGCTGGAAGCAGGTCGAACACGGTCTTGCGGCCTTTCTCGTCGCTACGCGTCGTCACGTAACCTTTGGGTTTGTGCAACGCGATGCACAGGCGCGCCTGCTGCGCCAGCGGCGCGCCATCCAGTGCGAAGCGATCGCGCTCGGGCACGACCGCCAGTTCTGGATCGCGGCAAATGCGGCCGTTTACCGCAAGCCTTCCTTCCGCAATCCATTGCGCGGTTTGCGTGCGCGAAGCGAGGCCAAGCTTCGACAGTGCGCGCACCAGCGGCACGGTGCCGGACGGTTTTGCTGCGCTGCTCATGTGCGGATCCTCATGCTGTAGCTCCGCGCTTGCGGATCGTCTCGTCGGGGTAGCCGGGGTTCCGGCGCGCATTACCGGCGCACTAAACCGCCAGAACGAAAAAGGCCCGGTGTTGCGCACCGGGCCTTTCAGGTCAGACGCTCAGCCCGGGATCAGGGCGCTGCAATGATCGGCGTGCCGTCGGCTTTCGTTGGATTGTTGCCTTCCATCAACAGCCCGTGCGCACCTTCGAGAAGGGCGGGGAAGCCTTTCACGACGATTTCGTCGCCCGGCTTGAAGGTGTCTGCCGTGTAACCGCGACGCACGAGGTGCGTTACGGCAGAGCCGCCGTAGCTAACGTCCCATTCGGCTTCAACGCCGCTGGCGTCCTTGACCATCAGTTTCAGCGTCGGGTGTGGGTTGATGAAGCGCCATTCCTTGACGGTACCGGTCAGCTCGACTTCGGTTTCTTCGTTGTAAATGCCGTTGGTGCTGTGGTGACCGTAGGCGAATGCCGCTACCAGGCTGAAGCCGGCGGCGGTGCAAAGGGATTTCAGGTTGGTCATTAGGATATCTCCTGCGTGTAAGTAAAAAATCAAGGGTACTGGATACGCTGGGCCGGCGGATCGTTCGGGTAGTCGCCTGGCGCCAGTTTCAGGATGTCGCGCGAGGCTTCGACATCACAGGCCCAGGGCAGCGACAGCGGGAATTCGTCGCGCTTGGAACGCACCTTGTAAACCCAGGGCTCTTTCAGCATGAAGGTATCAATCGTCGTGACTTCCAGTTCGAGTTCGTCATTGACCATGCGGTAGACTTCAGTGACTTTTTTCTGTGTCGACGAGGCCAGTTTGAAGTCGGCATTCAGGCCCTGTGGGTCGAAGGTGAACTTGGTGGTTTCGACGATTAGCGCGCCATCTTCGTAACGGCCGATCGAGTGGCCGAAATAGAAGAATTCATTGATGGCCGGTTTCGGATGGTCATGGCCTTCGAGCCATACAGTGCGCACGACATCGTCCTTGCCGTAGGTGAAGATGACGCGGTCTTCCTGCTGCTCCACCTGGTGTGAATAGGGGTCGGTCCACATGTGCGGAATCGAGATCGGGGCGCAGTCGTACTTGGGCTGCGCGGCTTCCTCAAAGGCATCGCGGTACGCTTTGGCACGCTCTGTCAGGCGGGCATCATTTTCTTCCAGCAGCATGCAGGTAAAGCCGCCGCCGAAGCCCGCGCCTACGGTTCCGTCTGGTCCGACGCAACCACCCCACTGCCATACGCCGCTGATGTTCGGAATTTCTTCGGCTGCGGCAAAGGTGCTGCCGGAGCCCAGTGCGAGCAGCGCCGACGACAAGGCCAGTAACAAGCTTCCTGGTTTGAATACGGTAGGTTTCACGTTCCCCTCTCTTCAAGTATCGAGCGTTCGGCGCTCAAGGTTGCAAACAGTTACAAGGTGCCCGACGGCTGCGTGCATGACGCTCCGTCGGGTCGGTATGGTGGTCGAACGGCGGCATCATTGCGCTAATCCGGCAGCGGTTCAATGCATTAAAGGAAGCGCAGAAAGAGGCCACATTCTTTTCACAATTATGGCCGGAAAACAGCGGCTTAGCTTAAGCCATGTCATGCCCCGGCCTTCTGCAGTTTGCGTCGAACGACACGTTTCCACCAGACGATCAGGCCACTGATGAACATCAGCGTCGGTGCGAAGCTCACGAGAATCCAGGTCCATTGCGCCCACATAGCGCCTTCGCCGTAACGCGCGAAATGGACATTGCGGAAGAAGCGCAGCAGGCCTGTCGGACGTTCGGCATCGGCAAGATCGGCGTCGAACCAGTCGATCAGCGGATCCAGCGCGCGTGGGAACCCGATCTGAAAACCGGACACTCCCCACGCGATCATCAGCAACAGGGTCCAGAAGCCGATAAAGCTGTGCAGTTGCCACAGCAGGGACCGCTTGCTGCGCGACCACAGCAGCAGGCCTTCGTACCAGCGTGCGCGGCCCTGCCACCACAGCACGATGCCGCTAACACTCATCAGCACGAACAGGGCGCCGCCAGCGCCGTTGACGCGGCGACCGAGGGGACCGAGAAACAGATCGGCATGCATGCTCGCCAGCCACTCTATCGACCTGACCGGCCAGGGATTTGCCGCGCCGTTGTCTTCGCCGGTGAATTGATTGAAGTAATGCGGAAAGTATTCGCCGTCCTTGTTGAGAACGATGTACACGGCACGGCCAGGTTCATAAGGCGGGGACATGAAACCGAGTTCATAGCCGGCATAGACCTCGGCCATGCGCGCCTCGAGTGCCTCGCCTTCGAGAGCGATGGCGCCGTCCGGTGCCTGCGCCCAGCGCGGTTCGAACAGGACGTAGGCGGGGGACTTCAGCAGTATCGCGCTGCCGCTGAGGGCAATGGCGAGCACATACAGGCCAAAGCCAATGCCGAGCCACAGGTGAACCTGGAACAATAATTTGCGCAAGCCCAGCGTTTGTGGAGCCTGTACCCAGCGTTGCCAGCGGTTCATGTCAAAGCTCGCCAATACAAAACGCCGTATTGTAAGGGGAATTCAAGCACAGTCACTTTCCGCTGGACGGCATCCGCGCACTGCAACAAAATTTGGCGAAAACGGTCTTTTTCCTTGTCTCTACAACATCAGGATCCTGAGGGAACGATATGAACACTCGCAAGCAAATGGCATTGGCCGGAGTTGCCGCCACCCTCGCGCTGGCTGGCACGAGCCGCGCCAACGAAGTCACCTTTATCGACGGTGGGTACGCCGAGATGTGTTCCGCCGTGGCGCATGCGACGGAAGAGACCCTGCAAATCGAACTCACCGGCTCGCGTCTGGCCATTGCGCCGATCGACCTCTGCACGCGCGCGATCGAGGACCGGGCCTCGACGCCGGCGCAACACGCGGCAAGCTACAACAATCGTGGGGTGCTGCTGTTCGACGCTGGCATGATCGAAGAGGCGTTGCGCGACTTCGACCAGGCGGTTGCTGTGCAGGACAGCCTTGGTCCCGCGCACGTCAATCGTGGTTACACGCTGATTGCCCTGCAACGCTGGGCCGACGCGCTTGCAGCCTTCGATCGCGGGATAACACTGGGAGCGCCGGAGCCGGCGCGGGCGCATTTCAACCGGGGCGTCGCCCATGAGGAACTCGGTCACGTGCGCGAGGCTTACCAGGACTACCTTATGGCCTCAGAACTCAATCCCGCGTGGGAAGAACCAAAACGTGAGCTGGCGCGTTTCCAGGTACGTTGAATTCCCCACAGACGCGCCTGGCAGTTGCGTCACTCGTACGCGCAGCAGTAATCGGTAATCGTTTTGACCTTCAGCTTGAAGCGAGTGCCGGCGGGAACGATGAAGCTGGTGCCGCCGGTGAAGGCTTTCCACTCGCTGGTGCCGGGCAGCTGCACATCGAGCGTGCCCGAGAGGATCTCCATGGTTTCCTTCTGGTCGGCGCCGAACTCGTAGTCGCCCGGCAGCATGATGCCGAGCGTTTTCTTGCTGCCATCGGCAAACAGGACACTGCGACTCGTGACCTTGCCGTCGAAGTAGATGTTGGCGGCTTTGACGACGGTGACATTTTCGAACTGTTTCATGGGATTTCCTGTGGTAATGCTGGGACTTGGGCGCGGAACTGTGGCGGAGCCGACGGCTTGCCACGGGCTGCATGTTAGCCCAAGGAAACCGTGCTGCGCACCTCGCGACTTGCTGCGACCGCCTGGGCCGAAGGGGGCACGCGTCCCCATTTTTTCCCCGTTTCAGTACCGAGTAAACTGGATTCGGGAGCCTAGCCTGTTTATTCTTGCACCCGCTACAGTAACCATAATCCCAGAGGGGAAGATTCATGACACAAAAATATGCAGGTGGCTGCGCCCACCACGCCACCGGTTCCGACAAGGATCCAATCGATAATCACACCTGCCACTGCTCAGTGTGCAAACGCGTCACTGGTCAGCCGACCACGCACGTGGTGTTCTTCAAACACAGCGACCTCAGCGTTGCTGGCGCCAACACGCTGAAGCGCATGCCCTTCAACGACCAGAATCCAAACGGTCCGCTGGAACTGTGTGTGTGTGAAACTTGCGGCACGCCGATCATGCTGGACGACAAACAGAGCCGCATCCGCGTAGTCGTTCCGAACCTGATGGGTTACGACTCGGGCAAACTGCCTGCGACCTACCATGCCTTCTACGATCCCGCGACGGGCGTACCGAAGCCGAGCGATGGCCGTCCGGTTCATGCCGGTCTGCGCCCGGAATTCGTCTGGCCACAGGGCGCGTAATCCGGCGCTCTCCGCTACAAGTTACATAGCTACAAAAAAAATGGCCCGAGGTTCGCACCTTGGGCCATTTTTTTTGCGGACACTATTCAGCTTATTCGTCTGTCGCAACAGTCGCGCAGCTGCAGCGGCCGACACGCATCCCCGTCACTTCCTTCAACTGGGTGTTCGGCAGGATCTGTTGCTCGAGGCTCAAGGTGAAAGGGCCATCGAGGTGCTTCCAGTCCCAGTTCTCCGTCATGCGCCACTGGGTTTCATTGTTGTCAGCATCGACGAGCACGAGATCGTATTCGAGCGACCCGATACAGGTGTCGTCGCAACCTTCAATAGTCACTTCGACTTCGAGCGCGACCCGGGTGCCATCCTGCTGTTGCGACAGCACTGTGGCGCTGCCGCTGCATACGTCGGCGCGAATCAGCTGCGCCTGCGCCTGCAATGCCAGTGCCGCACAGGCCACGGTGATTGCGACGCGGATACTTTTCTTCACTAAGGACATCGGACTGCTCCCCATCACTTCTGCATCAATACGACTAGTTCACGATAATTGCCCTGCATCTCCCAGGTGCCCGTATAACCCACTGGCAATACCAGCGACTGGCCCGGCACGAATTCATGCACGGTGCCGTTGGGCTCGGTCAGGATCAGCTTGCCACTGAGTACGTAGACGAACTCGTCGACATCGGTGGCGCGGGTGCGGTGATCGGTCTTCGCTGGCGTCGATTCGAAGATCGAAACGCGCAGCTCCTTGCCGTCGAACAGCGTCGACACGCGCATGTTCAGTTCGCCGCCAACGAGGATTTCCTGGTAAGCGTCGGGTGGAACCGCGGTGAGGTTGAGGCCGGCGATCTTGTCGGCATCGAGGCGAACCGGAGCGGGGGAGCTTGCCTCGGCTGCGATGGTGCTTGTGTTCAAGAGAGTTACTCCAAGCATGACTGAGAGGAGCGGGAGGATTCTGTTCTTCATCTTATGTCCCCGGTTAGTGGAGCTTTTAGCGCCTGAGCGGGTTGCGCTCTTGACTGCAGAGCCTGGGCTCCGGAGCGCGGAGAATAAACAGCTATTACATGGCGGGCAAGCGCATGGCCGCCAGTTTCCCTTTGCCCGCGGCTGCGTTGCCCGGCTAACATGGAGCGTCCTTCGCTCCGGAGCGTCCCATGAATTTTCGTTTGAAACACTGTGGTCTCGCAGCGGCGCTCGGCCTTTGCGCGATGAGTGCGCATGCGCACTTTTATCTCGAAGCTCCAGCCTCATGGATCATGCAGGACGAGATGGGCGATCCGCAGAAGATCGCGCCCTGCGGTGGCACCAATGCCGATGGCGGCACGCGTACTGGCGCGGTTACCGCGGTGAGTGGCGGCGCCCTGTTGCGCATCGCCGTACTCGAAACCGTGTTTCATCCGGGCCACTACCGGGTCGCGCTCGCACGCAAGATCAACTGGCTGCCCGACGATCCGGTCGCCGTCATGAAACAAACTGAAAATGGTCCGCGCTCGGACTATGGTCAGATCGACAGTGATCCGGAAGCGCCGATACTCGTCGATGGTCTGTGGGCGAGCGACGTCAAACGTGAGCCTGATTTCGAAACCGAAATACGCATTCCCAATATTGATTGCGAAGGTTGCTACCTGCAGGTCATCCAGTTCATGGAAAACCATCCAGGCGTGCGCGAAGGCGACTTCAGCTACCATCACTGCGCAATACTGAACATCACCGCCGACACCACATTGCCGCTGGACGAAGGCTGGTAACCGACATCCATAACAAAAACGAGCACCACGCACTTAACGAGGAAATCGCCGTACCCATGAAGAATCCAGATCACGTAGTCACAGTAGATGTCAGCAAGCATGCCAAAACCCGTGTAAAACCCAACGTCGATTTTGGCCATGCGAAGGAACTCAACGTAGCCGCCGTCATGCTGGGTGAACTGACCGCCGTCGTTGCCAATTTTCCGGTAGTGTTCGTGGAACACCCCGAGACGAAGGTGACGCGTCCGGTCGCAATGTTCGGCCTGCGCCCAGGTGAAAACTTTTTCTATGGAGCCGATGGCTGGGACAGCACCTATGTCCCTTTGCTGATCCAGCGTCATCCCTTCATCATTGGTCTGAATGACAAGGATCCCGACAGCAAGATGCTGGCTATGTGTCTCGACAGGAATAGTCCCTACCTGAGTGAAACTGACGGGATTGCGCTGTTCAAGGAGAATGGCGAGGGTACCGAATATCTCGCTTCGCGCGACATGCTGCTCACTGAAATTTTCGAAGGTGAAAAAATCACCGACCAGTTCACGAAAAAGATGAAGGAACTCGGCCTGCTGGCGCCGTTCGAGCTGGTGCTGCAGGCGATGGATGGCGAAATGCGCAAGGTTACCGGCATGCAGACGCTCAGCGAGCGCAAGCTGCAGGAGCTGACGCCAGAGCAGGCGCACGAGCTGCGCCTCAGTGGTTTCCTGCCGGCCTGTTACCTGATCTTCAGCTCGCTGTTCCAGATCCACAAGCTGATGCAGCTGCGCAACCGCAAGTCGCCCGACCAGTTGAACTACCGTATCGAACTCGACCCGCAACCGCAGGTCGTCACGCAGTAAACCCTCGCCTTACAAACCCAGGGCGGCACAGCTGGCGCCAAGCCAGCGGCCGCTGTGGGTCGCGGTGGCATTCTCGATGACGCCGCCAAAATTCAGCGCCATGCTCGACGCCCCGGCGTACGCCGTTCCGTTCGTCAAATCCAGTTGCCCCTGGCCCTGATCGCAGACAAAGCTGATATGCGTAGTGCCGCCGTCCTGTGTGACGCTGGTCTGCTCACAGCCGCCGTCGTCAGCGAAGCGGAACTTGCCCGACGCTGCTTCTTCTTCCGATATGCAGTTCTGGAAAGTCTGGTTGATGAAGTCAGCCTTGATGCCTTGCCGGACCAGCGTATCTTCCACGGCCTGCCGCTGCGCCGGGGGCAGTAACTCCATTTGCGTGCGTGCGATCTCGAGAGCAATCTCGAGGCGTCCGCTCTCGCTGGTCAGGTCGATGCTGTGTTCCCACAGTCCGGGCTTCACGTCCAGGACCTGCGCAAAACTGGTAAGGGGCAGCAGGGTCAATGCCGACAGGAGACAAATCGAAGCTTTCACTACTCGCATGCAGAAACCTCACAGCGTTTTTAAGAAGACGTCGTACATCGATGTTCGCAGGTCGAAAGTGTACGCAGCCTGAATTGAAACACAGGCGCGCTGTTACAACCGTGAGGCTTATACCTTGACCGTCTTCCGGTTGCCTTTCGAGAACGGCCAGAGTGTAAAAAGGCCTACTGAAGTCTCCGGGATAAAGGCGGCCCAGAATACCCTTGACTGCGCCCATCCCGGGGGAATGGCGAGCCACGATGACAGCGGGGTCTGGATCAGCCAGAAAAACACCAGGTTGATCCGCGTCGGCGTCCGGTCGCGATCCTCGATCGTGAGTTGTCCCTGGTTCGCGCTCTTCAGGTTGCCCAGCCCGCTGTCGGCGTCGGCGGCAAACTGGTCGGCGATGATGCGCGCATTTGCCGAGGATGAGAGCTGCCCTTGAGTTAATTGCCGAGTCCGGACTGTCAGAACAAGCGCCGAGCATACGCGTCAATGCGCGAACTTATTGTTCCGGATAATTCCCTTGCGACGCCGGATTGTTTTACCCTGTGGCATGAAAGCATTTTCGCTGCTCGACCTCGCTCCGATTGTCCAGGGTAGCAACGCCCGCCAGGCGCTGCTGAATTCGCGCGACATCGCCCGCCAGGCAGAAGGCCAGGGTTATAGTCGCTTCTGGATGGCGGAACATCACAACTCGCTCGGCATCGCCAGCGCGGCGACTGCCGTTGCTCTCGGCTTTGTCGCCGAAGGCACGAGTACCATTCGCATCGGCGCCGCCGGTGTCATGCTGCCGAATCATTCACCGCTGGTCATCGCGGAACAGTTCGGCACGCTTGCCAGTCTCTATCCGGGGCGTGTCGATCTCGGACTGGGTCGTGCGCCCGGCACCGACGGCAAGACGATGCAGGCGCTGCGCCGTGCCAACGTCAACTCCGCAGCCGAACGTTTTCCACAGGATGTGCAGGAACTCCGCGCGTACTTCGACGTGGGCTTCGACGGCATAAAGGCGGTCCCCGGCCATGGCTTGCATGTGCCCTTGTGGATCCTTGGATCGAGTCTGTTCGGCGCCCAGCTCGCTGCGTACCTTGGCTTGCCATACCTGTTCGCGTCGCATTTTGCCCCCGACCACCTGCAGGCGGCGCTGGACGTCTATCGCGCGCAATACCGTCCCTCGGCCGAGCATCCGGAACCGTATGCTGGTGCCGCGGTAAATGTATTCGCCGCGGACACTGACGCAGAGGGGCGTCGGCTCATGAGCTCGATGCAGCAGGGCTTCATCGCTTTACGCAAGGGCGAGCCCGGGCCGCTGAAACCGCCGGTGGACACCGAGGCCGAAATCGGCAGCAGCACGGAGCTCGCGCTGGCGAACCACGCGCTGCGCGAAGCAGCGGTGGGCTCGCCGCAGTCGGTCAAAGCATGGTTGAAACGTTTTATCGCCAGGACCGCGGTCGACGAACTCGTGTTGACCTGTCACGCCTACGACCACGTGGCACGCGTGAACAGCTTTGCGATAGCGGCCGAGGCGCTAAATCAATTAAAGTTGTCATGATTTGCGCAACGTGACGAGGAAGCCATGAGCAGCAAGCCCGCTAGAAACACCAATCCATCCCACATCGAAACCGTCGACTTCAGCAAGCATGCAAAGCTGAAAGTAAAACCGAATGCAGCGTTTCCGCATGGGAAAGACCGCAACCTCGTCGCGATCAACGTGTCTGAACTCGGCATTTGTTCCAGCACCTTCCCGCTGGTGTTCATCCAGAATCCTGCTGACAAGCGCTACCTGTTGATGGCAATGCTGGGGCTGAAGCATGGCGAGAATGTTTATTACGGTGAGCAGTTCTGGGAATCGACCTATGTGCCGCTGGCGATACAGCGCCATCCCTTCATTGTCGGCTTCGACGATCGCGTGGCAGATGTCGACCAGGTGGCGACCTGCCTCGAGCTCGACAGTCCTCTCGTCAATGAAAGCGAAGGCCTGCCCCTGTTCGACGCCGACGGCAAGGACAGCGAGTTCCTGCGCAGCAGGCGCCAGATGCTGAACAGCATGTTCGACGGCGGCAAATACACCGAGGCCTTCATCGACAGGCTGGTCGAGCTGGACCTGATCGTATCGCTGGACATCGTGCTGCAAACGCAGAATGGCCCACCGGCAAAGATCGCTGGCCTCTTCACCGTGGATGAAGCGAAACTGAAAACACTCAGCGCCGAGCAGTTGAAGGACTTGCAGACGCGCGACTATCTTGCGCCCTGTCACCTGATGCTGGTGTCGCTGTACCAGTTGAACCAGCTGATCCGCCGGCGCAACCGCCAGGGCGGCGACGAGCAGATCACGGGCTTCCGCATCGAGCTTGGCAGCGACACCAAAGCCGCGTCCAGCAGCTGATCCCGCGCTGGCTATTCGAGTGACTGTTCTGCTGCCGGCGAAATACGCAGCAGCGCGCCGGGGTTGTGGTCGGTCAGGACGTAGAGCAAGCCATCGGGCCCCTGGCGCACATCGCGTATGCGCTGCTGCAAGGCTTGCAGCAAGGGCTCCCGCGCCAGCGCAACGCCTTCATCGCTGAAGCTTATGCGCTGGACGTGGCCGGTCATCGGCGTGCGGCCCATGACCATCGCGCCGACGAGCGCGTTGCCTTTCCACAGCGGGAACGCGTCGCCGGTGTAGAAGCTCAGGCCGGATACGGCGATCGAGGGGATCCAGATCATGAAGGGATCCTCGAGACCTTCGCGCGTGGTCTCCGCACTGATTGTTGTACCGTCGTAATCCTTGCCAAAGGTGACCAGTGGCCAGCCATAGTTGGCGCCGGCATGCATGATGTTCACCTCGTCGCCGCCGAGCGGGCCGTGTTCGGTTTCCCACAGGTCCCCAGTGCGCGGATGCAGGGTGAGGCCCTGCGGACTGCGGATGCCGAGCGCATAAATCTCCGCAAGCGTGTCGTCGCGGCCGATGAAGGGATTGTCCTGTGGCACCGACCCATCGTCGCGCAAACGAATCAGCTTGCCGCCGTGATCGCGTCCGTCCTGTGCGCGCTCCTGCTCCTGGCGCTCGCCGATCGCCATATACAGCATGCCGTCGTTACCAAAGGCCATGCGGCCGCCGAAGTTCGTCGGCGACGCACTCCACGACTGCGCGACGAAGATGTCTTCGACATCGCTCAACTGCTTGCCGTCGAAATGCGCGCGCGCGATTGCGGTCGTGCTGCGGGTGCCGTCTTCATGGCCCTTTGCATAGCTGAGGTACAAGAGCTGGTTGTTTGCGAAGTCGGGATGCAGCACGACGTCGAGCAAGCCACCGAGCACGGTGATCTTCACGGCCGGCACACCGGGGATCGGGTTCGGATCGAGCACGCCGTCGTGAATCAGGCGCAGGTTGCCGGCACGTTCACTAATCAGCATGTCGCCATTAGGCAGGAAAGCAAGGGACCAGGGATTGGCCAGGCCGTCGGCGACCTTGTCGATCTGGATGCGATACTCGGTCGTGGCGTAGACCTGCGGAAATGCCGGCAGTGCCGGCGCCGCCGTGAAGTCCTGTGCATCGGCGGAAGCCGTAGTCAGGGTGGACAGCAGGAGCAGCAAGGAGCGTTTCATGGCGTAACCAAGGCTGAAGGAAAGACCGGGCCGAGAATAAAGCAGTTTGCTTATTTTTTCCCTATTTCCGTTTGGCTCTGGCGCTAGTTCCGTCTGCTACTATTGCTCGGCTATTCAAATGGGGTCAGAGCCCATTTCGATTGTTAAGAACAATAATTAAATGGGCTCTGACCCCAATTAAAACAGCCATTTGCAAACAGGGCGGACCAAGCCGCCAGGGGACACATCCATGCGCTATCTGCCCGCAGTAAAAGCTCCGCTGAAGTCAGCACTCATCAGTTTTGCGATCGCCGCAAGCTTCTCCACTCTTGCTCAGGCACAGGTCGATACAGCGCGCGTCGCCGCGTCGCAGCAAGGTGCGGATGCCGGCCAGTGGCTGTCGCCCGGCCGTGACTATAGCGAGCAGCGTTACAGCCCGCTGGCAGAGATCAACGTCGACAACGTCGACGAGCTGAGCCTCGCGTGGTACGGCGACCTCGCCGAACGTGGCGGCGGATACGAAACCACACCGCTTGTCGTCGATGGCCGCATCTACGTGTCGACACCGTGGAGCAAGGTTTACGCCTTCGATGCCAAAACCGGCGAGCAGCTGTGGAAATACGATCCGCGCGTGCCCGGCGCCTTCGCCGTGAAACTCTGCTGCGGCATCGTCAATCGCGGGGTCTCCGCGTGGGGCGACTCAATCATCTGGGGCACGCTCGATGGCCGCCTCGTTTCCGTGAATGCCGAAACCGGCGCACTGGAATGGGAAAAGCAGGTCACCGATACCGAGCAGTGGCACTCCATCACCGGCGCCCCGCGCATCGCCGATGGCAAGATCTTCATCGGTGAAGCCGGTTCCGAATTCCATATGCGCGGCTACATGGCGGCGTATGACGCCGATAACGGCGAAGAGCTGTGGCGCTGGTGGGCAGTGCCCGGCAATCCGGAACTCGGCTTCGAACAACCCGAACTCGAGATGGCGGCCGACACCTGGAGCGGCGAATGGTGGAAAACCGGCGGTGGCGGCACTCCATGGGACGGCATCGTGTACGACCCGCAGACCAACCTTGTCATTATCGGCACCGGCAACGGTGCGCCCTGGCCCTCGGAAGTGCGCTCACCCGGCGGCGGCGACAACCTGTTCACTGCGTCGATCGTCGCTCTCGATGCAAGCACGGGCGAATACCAGTGGCACTACCAGGCCACGCCAAAAGACAGCTGGGACTTCGATAACACGCAGCAACTCGTCATCGCCGACCTGATGATCGGTGGTGAAACGAAACACGTCGTCATGCAGGCGCCGAAGAACGGCGTGTTCTACGTCATCGAAGTGGAAACCGGCAAAGTGCTGTCCGCCGACCTTTACGTGCCCACAGCCAACTGGATGACGGGCTTCGACGAAAACTTCCGTCCGATCCTCAACCCCGACGCCAACTACGGCGCATTCGGCGATCGCGGCTTCCATGTCGTGCCTTCCGCCGGCGGCGCCCACAGCTGGCATCCGATGGCCTTCAACCCGAACACCGGCTACATGTACATCCCGACGAACTACGGCAGCTTCCCGCTCGTCGCCGAAGCCGGCGCGAAGATGGGCAACCAGTTGCTGTCGATCAACGTCGGCAAGCGTCCGCAGGATCCGGCGCCGGTACTCGAAGGCGGCGGTTCCTACCTGCTTGCCTGGGATCCGATCAAACGCGCGCCTGTGTGGCAGCAGCGTCTGGGTAGCTCGCGCGCAGGTGTGTTGACGACCGCTGGCAACCTCGTGTTCCAGGGCGGCTCCGAAACTCCTCCCGGTGTTCAGCCCGGCCCCGGCGTTCCCTCGGACCCGGTGTTCTCCGCCTTCCGCGCCGATACTGGCGACAAGCTGTGGTCGGTGAAAACGCAGGCGAACATCGTCGGCGGTTCCGCCAGCTATGAAATCGATGGCGAGCAGTATGTCGCTGTTGTCGCTGGCCAGGGCGGCGGTCGCGGCGGATACTGGGCGCCGAACTATGCGCGCCTGCTCGTGTACAAAGTCGGTGGCACGGCTGTGCTGCCCGAGCCGCAGACCTATACGCCGCCAGTCCTGAATCCACCGGCTGATTTCGGCAGTGCTGAAGTGCTGGCGGTCGGCGAACAGAACTACAACGCGCATTGCGCAAGCTGCCATGGCGACAGCGGCCGTGTCAGCAGCCTGTTCCCCGACCTGAAGTATGCGGCTGCCTTGAACAGCCCCGAGCTGTTCATGGCGATCGTCATCGACGGCGCGCTACAGAACAATGGTATGGTCTCGTTCCGTGAGCAGCTGACGCCGGACCAGGCCGATGCAATCCGCGCTTACGTCGTCAAGCTAGCGAACGAAGCGAAGAACGCGCCGCCTGCGGTCGGTGGACCGGGCGCACCGCCGGTTGCCGCTGCGCCAGCACCGGCTCCGGCTCCAGCTGCTGCACCGGCAGCGGCGGAAGTGCATCAATAAACGCTCTGCTTCGGCTTTAACCGAAGCGCAACGAAAAAGGGGTCAGGGTTTGCAGCCCTGACCCCTTTTTTATTGGAGCGCTGCGTCGATCAGTTCAGCTGCGCACGAATTTCGCCACCCGCATGCGCCGCGCTATGCACGTTCACATAGAGCTCGCCCTTCCTGTAAAGCTCCAGTTGCTCGGCCGTGAGTTTGCTATCGGCCGGTACGCTGTAGGTGTCGCCTTGTTTCGTCAGCGTGACGATGGGTGGACCGTTGGCACCGCTCGCGCCGGTATGGATATGCGCCATCGTGCCGCTGACGCCAGTAGTGCTAACGCTGCCGCTGACGCTGCCATCGTCCGCGACCTTGATGTCGACGGTGCCAGAGGCTGCGGTATCGACCGCAGGGACTTCCTGCGCACCTTCAAGCCTGGCCTTGGTATCAGCCGCAAGGCTGGCCTGCGAGCTGAGAAACAGTATTGCCGCGAGCGCGACCATCGAGCCTAGCGCGATCGCAAATGATTGCGTGGGTGTCTTGTTCATTGATCGAACCTCTTGAGTGTGTGGTTGTGGCTGGAGTGATCCGGCGCGCTGCTGCAGCCGGTCATGTCTGGTGCGGGTATGACGCGCACTACCCTACTGGCCTCGGGCACTAATGGAAGAGCCTGCAGAATTTTTGGCGCCGGCTGCGGGAACCACCCGGCGCAAACCCGGGTGATTACCTGGAGCCCCGCGCTCGGTTTCCTTGCGGTTGCGAAATCGCGGCGCGCGCACGCAGGTATATCCAGCGCCCGGCAGGGACGCCAGGCAGGGTCGAGCGCGGGTGTGTTTTTTGACATCCACGCAGGTTATGCTCCAGTTTAAGAACCCTTATTCTTGACTTTGTCGTCCGAGCAAATCGCCGCCATTCAACCAATAACAAGAGCAATCCTATGACTATATATACCCCCGCAAGGACGCTAACCCGGGTAGCGCTTGCCGCATGGGCAGGCTTGCTGATGCAGGGCTGCGCGCCGAATGAGCAATCCGCGGCGCCGACCGCTGCGCCCGTCGTCGATGCGGCCCCGGCGCCGTCCGCGATGCCTGCCCCCGCGGCAGCAACAGATCTCGTGCCGATCACTGTATCGGGCAGCTACTGGATCGAACTATCGCCGGTACTCGTTGCCGCCAACAGTTTTTATCCGACGCAACTGGTGGTGGGGGAAGGCGGCATTACGCGTATCAATTCCGGCGAAGCCGACCTCGCGACGAACGCTGAAACGCAGGTGCTGCGCGAAACCTACGCCAACAATCCCGACCTGCGCATCATCATGACGGTAACCGAAAGCTTCTACCGCCTCGTCGCGCGCAAATCGGCCGGCATCACGACGCTCGCCGACCTCAAGGGCAAGCGCGTCATGACGCCAGCAAACACGTCGGCCAACTACTACCTTGTCGCTATGCTGCGCACCGTCGGTCTCACGGATGAAGACGTCACGATCGTGCCGCTGCCGATGCAAGCGGGTGACCAGACTGGCATGGACCAGATGTCCGACGCGCTCGCGCGCGGCGAGGTCGACGCGATCTCCATCTGGGAGCCGGAACCGGAAGATGCGATAAACCAGCTCGGTGACGACGCGATCGTGTTCCAGGATCGCGGCATCTACCGCGAAGTGTTCAACCTGCACGCGCGCGCGCCCGACCTGGCGGACCCGGCAAAACGCCGCTCGATCGTCGAGTTCGTGCGCTCCGTTAAAAAAGCCAGCGATGCGCTCAAATCCGATCCCGAAGCCTACTGGCCCCATATCTCCAGCGTTACCGGCTTCACGGTGGAAGAAATCGCGATGGGCTGGCCGGAGATGGAGTTCCCCGTGCAAATCATTCCCGACATGCTCGACGTACTCGTCGAAGAAGAGCCCTGGATTGCGAAGCAGCAGAATCGCGAACCGCGCACGCGTGAGCAACTCGCGGCGCTGATCGACTACTCCGTGCTGGAGGAAGCCCTTGCGTCCGAATAGAAAGGTTCTCATTGCGCTGGCCCTGGCGACTGCAACAGCGGCCTGGCTCAGCAGCACCGCGCAGGCCGCGGTACTGCCGGAGCATCGGGCCTTCGACCTGCTGATCGTTGCAGATGAAGTGAACCCGCATCGGCTTTCCGATGCCGACCTGACGCAGCCACAGGATCTCGCGCCCGCGTTGATGGCGATCGATAGTGCGCTGAGCCTGGCGAATATCGACACAGTAAGCAGTCAGTGCATCGACAATGCGCTGACGCAGCTTGCCGCGCAGCAGGCGCCGGCTGTCGTGCTGTACTTTGCGCATCGCGCGGCGAAGCGCTGCGACGGCAGCGACGCGCAGGCGGAGTTTACAGAGCTGATGCGGCAAGGCCTCGAGCGTGGCATAGGTGTGGTCGTGCTGCACCACGGTTGGTATGTCGACATCTTTACGCCCGGCGCCAAGGACGAATTGCTAGCGCTGCTCGGTGCGAAAACAAACAGCATTGCGTGGGACACGACGCAAGGCCAGCGCGTGTACGCAGTCGGTGGCGAGCACTTTGTCAGCAGCAATGGCCTGCGCTTCGAGCAGGAGGCTGAGTTCGCGGGCACCGGCAGTGTCGCCGCTGGCGCATATCCCTACTTCGTCAATGTACCCGATGAGCTGTATGCAGACACTGTCCTCATGGAAGAACCCGGCGAGGAGCGCACGCCCCTGTTTGCGAGCGACTCGATGGGTTCGCGCTTGCTCGGCTACGCACTGACGCGGCCGGGCTGGCAGGGACGGGTGGTCGCTTATCAACCAGGGGAATACCAGCTCAATGCGCTCGATGATCGCGCGGGCCCTAACTTCCAGATCCTCGTTAATGCGATTTATTTTGCTGCATTCGGGGCACCCTGATGCACGGGAGGGCTTCAGCTCCTCCTGTCACTACTCTCGTCAGCGCAATGTATCGCAGCATGTGACGCGCGGTGATGCCGCGAACCGCTTGGTTTTCGCCGCAGTCACTGGAACAAAAAAGGGCCAGAGCTGCGGCTCTGACCCCTTTTGTTATTTCGCTGAACGCGTTGCGCGGCGTAGTCGAACCTGGCCAGCGGATGAATACCGCGTACGACAGCACAGCCTGCGCAACGCCGTATGTAATACGGGCTGCGCGCTCGCGTTGCGCCGCGTGCTGGTTCGCTTGCCAAGGTAATACCGGATATCAAGCGCGGCTTGAAGCGTGCGACGCTGGCGCCCACCGGGAGATTCCGATGAAGACTGATTCACCGATCGAAAAACAAGCACTCCGACGTTGCAGCTTGGGCGAATTCCTCGAATCGCTCGCATCCGACGCGATCTTGCCTGGCGCGGGCGCCGCCGGCGGCGTTGCGCTGGCGCTGGCGGCCGCATGCGCCGGCAAGGCCGTGGCGATCTCACGCAAGCATGACGCAAGCCCCGCGCTGGCTGGGCTGCAAGTGCAGTTCGCCGGCATGGCACAGCAGGCCTTGACGCTCGGCCAGCAGGATGCGCTGCAGTTCAAGGAGCAACTGAAATCGGAAGATCCGGACGCCGCCAACGCCCTGCTGCGCACCGACCATACGATACTCGACCTGTGCAGCGCGCTCGACAGAGTACTGCAGGACAACCGGGACCTGATTGCCGACAACATGGCCGGCGACTGGAAAGCGGCGCGCGCATTGCTGCACGCGTGCCGCGTCATTCACAGCGAAAACCTGCGTGAACTCAAGGCTGGAACCGACGACTGACCGACGACCTGGGCGCCGCGCCTTAGGAGAAGATGCCCTGGCTACGCAGGTACTCTTCGTAGGTCCCCTTGAAGTCGACGATACCGCTCGGCTTCAGGTCGATGATGCGTGTCGCCAGCGAGGACACGAACTCGCGGTCGTGACTGACGAAGATCTGCGTACCGGGATAGTTCTCGAGCGCAAGGTTTAGCGCTTCGATCGACTCCATGTCGAGATGGTTGGTGGGCTCGTCGAGGAACAGCATGTTCGGGTTGATCAGGCTGAACTTGCCGAACAGCATGCGCCCTTTTTCGCCACCCGAGATCACTTTCACCGACTTCTGCGGATCGTCACCCGAGAACAGCATGCGACCGAGTGCGCCACGGACGAGCTGGTTGTCGCCTTTCGTCCACTGCTTCATCCAGTCGAACAGCGAGACGCTGTCGGCGAAATCGGCCTGATGGTCCTGCGCGTAGTAAGCAGGTTCAGCTTGCTCGGCGAGCTTCACGCGTCCGGTGTCGGTGGCGAGCTCACCGAGCAGGCAGCGCAGCAAGGTGGTCTTGCCGGCACCGTTCGGGCCGATGATCGCCACACGTTCGCCGGCTTCGATCTGCAGGTTGAGTTTGGCGAACAGGGTTCGGTCGAAAGTCTTGCTGATGTTTTCCGCGACCAGCGCCTGGCGATGCAGCTTCTTGTTCTGGGCGAAGCGGATGTAGGGGCTCACGCGGCTCGACGGCTTGACGTCCTCGAGCTGGATTTTCTCGATCTGCTTCGCACGCGATGTCGCCTGCTTGGCTTTCGAGGCGTTGGCGGAGAAGCGGCTGACGAAGTTCTGCAAGTCGGCAATCTGGTCTTTCTTCTTGGCGTTGTCGCTCAGCAGCTTTTCACGCGCCTGCGTCGACGCGGTCATGTATTCGTCGTAATTGCCGGGATATACGCGCAGCTCGCCATAATCCAGATCGGCGATGTGCGTGCACACCTGGTTCAGGAAGTGGCGATCGTGGGAGATGATGATGATCGTGCTCTTCGACTCCTGCAGTACGCCTTCGAGCCAGCGGATCGTGTCGATGTCGAGGTTGTTAGTTGGTTCGTCGAGCAGCAATACTTCGGGCTCGGAAAATAGCGCCTGCGCCAGCAACACGCGCAGCTTCCAGCCGGGCGCGATGTTGCTCATCGGGCCGGCGTGCTGGTGCATCGGTATTTCGAGACCGAGCAGTAATTCACCGGCACGCGATTCGGCGGTATAGCCGTCGAGCTCCGCGAAGCGCACTTCGAGGTCGGCTACGCGCATGCCTTCGTCCTCGGACATCTCCGGCAGCGCATAAAGTCGCTCGCGCTCCGACTTCACCTCCCACAGTTCCTCATGTCCCATGATCACCGTATCGAGGACGGAAAACTCCTCGAAGGCGAACTGGTCCTGGCGCAATTTGCCGAGGCGCACGAAGGGCTCGAGCATGACCTGGCCGCCGCTGGGCTTGAGCTCGCCGCCGAGGATTTTCATCAGCGTGGTCTTGCCGCAGCCGTTCGCGCCGATCAGGCCATAGCGGTTGCTGTTGTTGAATTTGACGGAAACGTTTTCAAACAGGGGCTTGGCCCCAAATTGAATCGTGAGGTTTGCGGTAGAAATCATGGGGATACGGAGAAAGCGCTACGGCGGGAAAAGGGCAGGCGCGCATTCTATGGTAAAACGCGCCCCCGGCCTAGGAATGGATCGCAGCTCCGCGGGCTCTTTAGCGCGGATTTGCCTGCACCGCTGCGAATTCGCGCACGGTCGAGCTCAGGACAGGGCTTCCAGCGCGAGTCGCTCCTCGCGATTGGGGTCGTTCTGCACTGCCGTTTCGGTCGCAAATACCATCGTCGGATACTGGTCGGGATTAAAGGCTGGCCACGCTGGCATGTCAGGATGATCCGGATTGCCGCTGCGCGCAAACGCGGCCCACGCGGCGCTCATGACGTGCGCGAGTTCGTAGCGCTCCTCCGCAGCGCCAGTCATCGATGCGGCAACGTCGACGTTGTTGAACACGAAGGGGATGTCGAGCGTGTGATACGAGCCCATGCGTCCGTCATGCACCGGCGAGTACCAGTTGAAGTAATACAGATAGGCCGGCGCAGTGCCCTGCGCATACTTCAGCGTGCTCAGCAGCTGCGCGTTGCGGCGGCGCGTGTTGTCGGACTCGGCGATGAGCCACAGCATGCGATTGCGCACATCCGCGTAACGGCCCTTGTACAAGTCGAGCAGCGACTTGCCCTGCGTCGCATCGTCGCCCGCAAGCCGGTTGAATTGCGACACGAGTTCCGCGTCGTCCATATCGAAGGGCGGCGGTCCGAGCCAGCCATTTTCCGTGGCAGTGGAGCCGACCATCAAAGGGACGGCGGCAGAAAATTCCGGCGCGGTCGGATCCCACTGGTTGCGAGGGATGATGCTGCCGTCGATGACCGGGCCAGCGGCAAAGCCGGGAATTGCAGGTTCGCTGTACAAGGCAGCCTGGATTTGTTGCGGCGTCAATTCGCGCAGGCGATTGAGCTGGCTCCGGTCGATGCCGAGTTTCGCAAGGAAGCGCTCCGTGGCGGCACTCGCGTCGCTCGCGGGCGTGCCACGCAACGCGGCACCGCTTTGCGCGATCGCGCGGGTGTACAGGCCGGTTGCCGACGGCATCGCCATCAGCGTGGTGACTTTGCCGCCGCCGCCGGACTGGCCGAAGATCGTCACGCGAGCCGGATCGCCGCCGAATGCCGCGATGTTGTCCCTGACCCACTGCAACGCGGCTACGAGGTCCTGCACGCCGACATTGGTCGCGCCGGCCCACTCGTCGCCACCGAGATCGGCGAGGTGCAGGAAGCCGAAAATGTTAAGGCGATGCGTGACGGATACGACGACCACGTCCTCTTTCTTCGCAAGATAGGTGCCGTCGTAGATCAGATAGTTGCCCGAGCCCGACGTGAAACCGCCGCCGTGCAGCCATACCATGACGGGGCGCGCACCACTGTCGGCAGCGGGCGTAAAGACGTTGAGCTTCAGGCAATCTTCGCTTTCTTCCTCGAGCCTGTTTACGGCCAGGACCACCGGCGCCGGTTCGCCAACGCCTGGCTGCTGGAACGAACGAGTGCCGACGCTGAAATGATCGCGCACTCCGCTCCAGGATTCAGGCGCTTGCGGCGGCATAAAGCGATTGGTACCAGCAGTCGACGCGCCGTATGGCAGGTTCCAGAACTGTTGTACCTCTTCGCGTACCAGGCCGCGCACCGAACCGGCCGTGGTTTTGACCGTAACGCCGGGTTTTGCAAGGCGCTGGTCCTGCGCGAAGAGCAGGGGGTGTCCGCCAACGCCGAGCAGTGCGGCGCCGATAGCGGCGCCTTTGAGCAGGTTACGGCGGTGCAGAGCCTTGTTTGTACTTGTCATGGAGTGTCTCCCCTGTTGTTGTTTTAGCCGAGGATACTACGACACTTACAAGCGGGGAACGGTGCCCAGGACAAGCGCGGGTAGAGATATTGCTGATGTGGCGGCACCGGGAGCGTATAAACGCCAGCTGAAGGCCTGCTACTTCCTGTGGCCCGAGGTCTCGATCATCAGCGCAAAGGTTCTGCGCTCGGCGCCCTGCACGGCGCCGACATTGACGACGTGCCGCGCGATCTCTTCATTGCGTTCATTGCGCACGCTGACGATCATGGAATATTCCATGGTGTCGCCCGGACGCTCTGCTGCGAACGTGCCCTCGACCTGCCATGTGGGTTTCATGACAGGCGCGCCGGCCTTGTCCATGCGCAGGTGACCCCTGCATCCCGGACAGACTAGCGCGCTGGCGAGGATCGTCGCCTTGCAGTGGGGACAGGTACGCGTCAACTTTTGACGCTCTCGCCGAAGCCGATATCGACGTTGCCGCGCATGCGCGCGCCGGAAGCAACTGTGAGGGTGCCGGCCTTGATATCGCCGGTGATGATGCCGCCCTGTTTCAGATCGACATGGCGCGCGCCTTCGATGTTACCGTGCAGTTCGCCGTTGACGACGACTTCGCCCGCTTTGATCTGGCCTTCTACTTTCGAATCGGCATCTATGTGCGTGTCGCCGTCGACCTGGATGTCGCCCTTGAATTTGCCGCCGATGCGCACGTGGCCCTTGCCGATGATCTTGCCTTCGACGGTGAGGCCGGAAGCGATGAGCGATTCTTTCATGTCTGCGCGGTCCTTACTGGAGGAGGTAGTCTTTGCGGATACGTGTTGCGTCGGGGCTTGCGCAGGCGCGGTGCTTGCCGTTGGTGCTGCAGCGGACGTTGTCACAGGCGTCGTGCTCGTCGTGGATTCAGGCTTTTCTGGTTTATCCCAAAGTGCCATGTCATGAACTCCGTATGGTTGTGTGCCGATGGGGTCGGGCATCAATACCCGAACTGGCGGGTGGCCGAAGCATAAGGGAGTCAATCCGGATTAGTCCACCCGTCAATGCAGGGAACTTTGTTGAACTTCCCCAGGCGAGCGCGGTCTGGAATTGAAGAGCAGATCCACATTCCTTTTCCTCAAGACATCAACAGAAGGAGTACCACCATGCGTTTAATCAAATTGATGCTGCCTCTATGCGCACTCGGCCTGATGTCCGGCTGCGCTACCCGCGGCTATGTTGACGAAAGCATCGCGAGGATCGAAGGCCACCAGAGCGATCAGGACCAGCAGTTGCAGGAACTGACTGCAACTAGCAGCCAGGCGCTCGAGCGCGCCAATGACGCGGGAGTGCTTGCCCGTGGCAAGTTTCTGTACAGCGTCGTGTTGATGGACGAGAGCACTACCTTCGGTTCAGCCGGAGCGGAACTATCCGACAGTGTTCAGCAGCGACTTGCCGATCTCGCCAACCAGTTGAAAAGCGATAACCAGAACGTCTATCTCGAAATCCAGGGCTTTACTGACGCCACCGGCCCTGAAGACTACAACGAACGTCTCGGCATGCAGCGCGCGGAGACCGTGCGACGCTATCTGCATGGCCAGGGAGTGCCGCTGAATCGCATGGCGACGATTTCCTACGGCGAGGACATGCCCGCGGCGCCGAATGACACCGCCGACGGCCGCGCGACGAACCGGCGCGTGGCGATCGTCGTGCTGAACTGATCAGCGCGTCACCAATGATGGAAAATACGAGGGAAGCGCAATGAACGAGGAACGCAAGGCAGTGCTGTATCGCATGGTCACGCCCACGCATATCTGCCCCTATGGACTCGAGTCGCTGGACTTGCTGAAAAGCCAGGGCTTCGACGTGGCGGACCATCACCTGAAGACACACAAAGAGACCGAAGCATTCAAGCAGCGACATGGTGTCGCCACTACGCCGCAGACCTTCATTGACGACGTACGCATCGGCGGTCTTGATGAACTGCGCGCGCACCTTCACCCGAAACGGCCCTGCGCCTGATGCGTTGTGTTATTGCAGCGCGAGCACGCGTTGCACGGCAGGGATTTGCTGAATGCGCGTCGCGTGGTCCGCCACACGCGGGAACTCCTTGATGTCGACCTCGTCTCCCGGCAGCCAGCGGCCTATCGTGAACAGGTACAGGTCGCATACGCTCAGCTCCGCGCCGAGCACCCAGGGTCCCTGCAGTAATTCCTTGTCGATCAGGCGGAAACATTCGCGCATGTTTTGCGGCACCTTGTGCTTCATTGCGTCGATCGCGTCCGCGTCGTCGGCCCAGCGATATCCGCGATAACGATGCGCATGCGCGACATGCACGGTCGATGCGAGATAGCTGTTGAACGACTGCAATTGCGCGAACGCAAAGTTGTCGTGCACGGGGCCGAGCCCGGCTTCGGGCCGGCACTGGCAGATATACGCGAGAATTGCTGGATTTTCCGTCAACACGCCATGTTCGGTGAGGAGGGCCGGCACGCGTCCCTTGGGATTGATCGCGAGGAACTCCGCGGAGCGCTGTTCGTTCCTGGCGAAGTCGACACGGCGCGCTTCATACGGAAGTCCCGATAATTCCAGCGCGAGGTGGGCCGCGAGGGCACAGGAGTTTGGTGCATAGAAAAGTATCATCATGCACCCATTAGAACCCGAATGGCCCCGGGTAATGCAAGCCATCGCTGGGCAGTCATCGAAGATATTACTGGCGTCAAGGCGCGAATGCGGCTATGATCGCCCTGCTTGAAAGTTTTTCTTCATATTTATGCATACCGCCTCGAATATCCTTTCCAAAGATTCTCGTTCCGATTCATAAGTAATTTAACCTTCAGCAAACCAAGTCCTGTTTTGGTCACGAAGTCTTCGATCCTACGATCGGCGGTCGAGTAGTCAAAGTGGGCTACCGCTCGCGTATGCGGGCATTTCATCTTTTAAAAGGTATATTCAAATGGCAACAGTAACTGGCACCGTAAAATGGTTCGATGAAGCAAAAGGTTTCGGCTTCATCTCACGTGAAGGCGGCCCTGACGTTTTCGCTCACTTCAAGCAGATCACCGGCAACGGCTTCAAAACCCTCGCCGAAGGTCAGAAAGTGACTTTCACCGTCGTGCAGGGCCAGAAAGGTCCGCAGGCTGAGAATATCGTTCCGGCTGCGTAAGCGCCCGATATTCAGCAGTAAAAACAAAGCCCCGATGCGCAAGCATCGGGGCTTTTTTTTATGGGCGCGATCTGGTGCCTGTTCGCTAGCGCGGAACCGCCGTTCCATACACCTCTATCCAGCCGACATTCGAGAAGCCGCCAAAACCGTGGCCACTGCCGGGTGTCAGGTCGACGAAGCCGACTTCGTCGACCTTGCTCAAATCCACTTCCGGCAACAGCGTGCCCTTCGTCGTCAGCGTAGCGGGATCGAGCACCAGCCAGCGCACCTGGGCCAGGTGGAAGTCGACGATGCGGTAGTCGTAGGTATTGGCATCGGCGAAGTCGCCGGCGAGCAATGTACCGTCAGCGAGTTTCACGACCGGGCGAATCGCATGGAAGCCCGACGTGCGCGAGTACCAGGTAATGTGCGACTTGCCACTGAGGTCGGCGTAGCTGTCTTTCAGCTTCAGCGTGACCGCGCAGGCGGGATTGCAGAGGCCAGTCCACACATGCGGCGTGCCGCCTTCGCTGTTGAGGTCCGGCGCATTGCCATACACCGTCAGCTGCAGGTCGCGATTGCTGACGAGCTCCTGCGCCAGCGGGACCGCCTCCGGTGTTTTCGTCCAGCTTTCCTTGAACAACAGCGGCAGCGGCGGTTGTGGCGGCGGGCGATTGGCCGGCGGTGCATCCGCGGCCTGAAGCGCCGTGGCGAAAAGGATTCCGACGATAAATGAGAGTGGGCGGTAAACGGTCACTATGGCTCCTGGCCTTGGGCAGGCGGATGTTTGGTAGCCGCATTTAAACCAGAAGGCGCGGGGTCAAGGCAATACGGATTCGGGCAATGAATGAGGAAATGGATCTTCGTTGCCGCGCCGGGATGCGTGCCGCCGATCGACTACAATAGTCGCCAGAACTTCAATGTCGATTTTCCTCACGTACCGTGTCTCGCAACATACAAGCTGGTTATCAGGATCCCGCGGATGTCATCTGGCTGCACGCTGCCCGCGCGCTGGGAATCAGCGTCGTGCGCTCGGCGGATGCCTATGCAGCGTCGGACGGCAAGGGCACGCTGACGCTCGCCAGCGCGCCGTATCTCGATGCCGATGACTGCCTTGCGCAGATGATCTTTCATGAGCTTTGCCATCTGCTCGTATCCGGCGAACCGGCGCGCGGACTTGCGGACTGGGGTCTGGACAACACCTCGGCAAAGGACCTCGTGTACGAGTACGCGACGAATCGCCTGCAGGCCGCGCTTGCGCAAGGCTATGGGCTGCGCAGCTTCATGGCTGTCACGACGGTGTGGCGCGCGTACTACGATGCCCTGCCGCATGATCCCCTGGCGCGTGGCGACGACGCCGCCATTCCACTGGCGCGCGCCGGACTGCAGCGCGCGCGCCAGCAACCCTATCGCGAGGTGCTGCATGCGGCGCTATCCGCGACTGCGGCTTTGGCCGAGACCCTGCGGCCCTTCGCCGCGGAGGATTCACTGTGGCACTTCACGCGAGGACAACATCCGGCTGGCTTCCGCCTGCACGCGGATACGACAGCGCGCTGCGGCGACTGCGCCTGGGCCGTCGTCGGACGCAGCGGCCGCATCGAATGCAGGCAAACGCGCGCGGGCTCGATGCCAGTCAATTACAGCCTTGCCGAAAATACGACCGCGTCGTCCGCTGTCCGGTTCGATGCCGCGCAGCAAGCCTGTGAACACTACGAGGCGCAACTCACGCAGCAGGACTGCTTTCGCTGTGGCGCCTGTTGCCACCGCGGCTTCGATGTCGTTGAAGTCGGCGCGAGCGAAATCTTTGCACGGCGTCATCCCGACCTGATCGAACTGCGCAATGCGCAGCGCCGCGTGGTGCCGCGGCCGAACGGACATTGTGTCGCGCTCAGTGGTAGCGGTGCTGCGCATGAGCCGTATCTTTGTCGCCACTACGACGAGCGGCCGCGTTCCTGCCGCAACTTCGAACTCGGCGGGGATGCCTGTCTCATTGCGCGCCAACGCGCGGGACAAGCCCCTATACTCGAACCGCGAGAATAAACGGGAGGGAACCATAATTCTGCTTCGACGCGCAGTCGCGACACTGGTGCTGGTTGCAGGCGCTGCGACGCTTGCTCCGTCGTCACCCTGTCACTCCGGAATATTGCGACTCTGGATCAGCCACTGCCCGTCCTGTTTCGTCAGAACGTCGTCGTAGTAGCCCATGTTGGTGACGACGAAAGGCCCACCAACCGGCCCTGACAGTACCTGCCAGTAGGAGCGATGATGGGCCGTGGCAGGGCCGTCGATCTCGATCATCGTGTTTGAGATCGAGTGGAAGCTCTTGGTTACGGGGGCGGCGGCCGCCGCACTCTCCCTACGCGCTTTCGTGTCCGAAATGAATTTCCGGATTTCCTCGCGTCCGTTCAGTTCGTTGCCGGTGAAGGTGAAGCGGGCATCTTCCGCGAAGACGCTGACGTATCCTTCAACGTCGAGCGAGTCGTATACATGGGCATATTTGACGACGAGCTGCTCGATTGCGATCGTGTCAGCGGCGCGGGTGTCCGCCGGCTCGGCCGCCGTTGATAGCCGGGTACCGGCGGCGCCGAGAGCGAGCAGACCAGCGAGCGTGTATTTCAGGCTGTGACGCATACGTTTTCTCCATGAACCAGTAAGGGGGGCGGCGACTGTATGCCGCGCTATTTCGAGCGGCCCGCGCAAGCCCACAGCGCAAAGCCCGCGCAAACCGCGAAGGCTGCCGTTGGCAGGGCGGAATCCACGGCTGCGCCAAGACTGTAATAATCCAGCACCCTGCCGAAGGCCAGCAGCGCGACCGTTGCCGGAACCAGCGCGAGCCAGCCGGGATGCCCCATGTCCCGCAGACGCCGACTCAGCAGCACGAAGGCGGGATACAGCAGCACCAGCATGCAGAACTGCGCCGTGCGGCCGCCGACCATGAAGGCGAAGAATGCGATCGCGGCGAGCACCACAACAAGCGCGGGAATGAACTCGGCTTTGCTGGTCCTGCCGATCGGGTTTACAAACAGGGCATCGTAGTTCATCGGTTTTCCTCAGGCCTCGCCTGTCGCCAGTGTGCGACGCTGCAACACGCCCTTGTAGTAAGGGAGGTAAGCCAGCATCAGTAGCGCGTTTGCCGCGAAGGCGCTGAGCGCCAGCACGATATGCAAAAGCTGTTGATCCAGCACCAGCGACCAGTACAGCGCGCATGTTGTGATCGGCATCAGAAAGCACAGTGCGGCTGGCACGAAGACACCGCTGAGAATCAGCGCGCCGGTGACCAGCTGGATCACCATCGCCACGTCGAGCAAGCGCGAATTGACGAGAGCGTTCATCAGCTGCAGGGCAAGCGGCTCGGTACTGCCCGGCGCGGCCCACAATGACAGGAACAGATAGTTGGCGCTGCTCAGCAGCATCCAGGCGCCAAAGACGATGCGGGCGCCGAGTACCAGCTGGCGGCGCTCGCTGACCACTGCGTGCAGCGTGAACATTGCGCGGTAGTACTTGTTGTAAGCAAGGCACAGCAGCAGGTTGGACAGGAACGTGGCATAGCCAAACAGCGCCGCGCGCGAACCCCAGCCCTCGAGCGGCGCATCCCAGTAGAACACGCAGAACGACACCGGAAGGCACAGCGCCAGGGCGAGTGGTGTATAGAAACCGACTAGCACGAAGAGGCCAGCAACCAGCTCCACCGCCTTCACGAGATCGAACAGGCCACTATCGAGCAGTGCGACGATCAGCTCCTGGCTGAGCGGCTGCGAGCCCATCGGCTGGGGAAACAGGGGAATGAAGTGATTCAGGCCTGCGGGGATCATCCATGCCGCAAACAGCAGGCGCACAAACCATACGGCGTATTTCATTGGAACCCTTGTTTTGTTTTTGTTGTTATTGTTTTGGGCCATCTTGCCGTGGCCCTTGCTGTACCAGCTTAGCCCCTGCGCCCCGGGGCTGGCAAATGCCGTCGAGGCAGTGCCTAGCGCGGCACCGCGTTTCCATAGACTTCGATCCAGCCCAGTGCGGAGTAGCCACCAAAGCCATGGCCGCTTCCTGGCGTGAGATCGATAAAGCCGATCTCATCCACTTTGCTCAAGTCCACTTCCGGCAACAGCAGGCCCTTTGTCGTCAGCGTCGTGGGATCCAGCACGAGCCAGCGCACTGTCGCCAGATGGAAATCGACCGTGCGATATTCGTAGGTATTCTCATCGGCGAAATCGCCGGCGAGTAGCGTGCCGTCGGCCAGTTTCACCAGCGGACGGATCTGGTGGAAGCCCGAGGTGCGCGAGTTCCAGGTTACGTGCGCCTTGCCGCTGAGGTCGGCGTAGCTGTCCTTCAGTTTCAGCGTTACGCCGCAGGCCGGGCTGCACATGCCGGTCCAGATGTGCGGCTCGCCGTTCGCGCTGTTCAGGTCCGGTGGGTTGCCATACACGGTTACCAGCAGGTCGGGATTGTTGACGAATTCGTGCGACAGCAGCGCCGCCGTGGGCGTTGGCGTCGGCTTCCAGGTTTCCTTGAACAGCAGCGGCAATGGCGGCGCAGGTGGTGGTCGATTCGCCGGCGGCTGCGCCTGCGCGGCGTGCGTGTGGATAAACGTGGCGAAAAGGATGCCGGCGAGAAAGGCGAGGCGGCGCTGGAAGGTCATGGGTGCTCCTGTTACTGGTGGGCAAGGCGGGCTTCGCGCCATTTAAACCCGGGTGCCACGGGGTAAGGCAATACATGATCGCGCCGCAATCATGGAAAAGCGCCGCGCCGCGCCCCACGGTACAATGCGCGCTTCTGACCGTCCGCCCTTTCCACTGCTAGTCCTTTGCCGGGGTCACCGGCCAGGAGCCAACATGCTGCGTATCACCGAACTCTCGCTTCCGCTCGACCATCCCCAGCCTGCGCTGCGCGAAGCCATCGTCAGTCGTCTACGGATCGCCGACGAGGACCTGCTCGACTTCAGGGTATTCAAGCGCAGCTACGACGCGCGCAAGAAGAACAGCACGATACTGTTCGTCTACGTCATCGACCTCGAAGTGCGCAACGAAGCGACCGTACTGAAGCGGCTCGCTGACGATCGACACGTGTCGATCGCGCCCGATACCAGTTATCACTATCTCGTCGATAGTAGCGCCGTGGCGGTGGCAGGGGACGCACGTCCTGTAGTCGTCGGCTTCGGACCCTGCGGTGTGTTCGCCGCATTACTGCTCGCGCAAATGGGCCTGCGACCGATCGTGCTCGAGCGCGGCCAGGACGTGCGCCAGCGCACGAAAGATACCTGGGCGCTGTGGCGCAACAAGACGCTGACACCCGAATCGAACGTGCAGTTCGGCGAGGGCGGTGCGGGCCTCTTCTCCGACGGCAAGCTGTATAGCCAGATCAAGGATCCCAAGTTCTACGGCCGCAAGGTGATGCAGGAATTCGTGCGCGCCGGCGCGCCGCCGGAGATCCTGTATGTCAGCAAGCCGCATATCGGCACCTTCCGCCTCACCGGGGTCGTCGCCGCTATGCGTGACGAGATCATCGCGCTCGGTGGCGAGGTGCGTTTCGGCAGCAAGGTTACCGAGTTGCTGCTGGAGCCCTGCGCAGCGCAGCCAGGCGCCGCGGCCGCGGTTGACGCCAATCTGAAACAGATTGCCGGCGTCGTGCTCGCGAACGGCGAACGCCTGCTCAGTCGCCATGTGGTCCTGGCCCTGGGCCACAGCGCGCGCGACACCTTCCGCATGTTGCACAGGCAGGGTGTGTTCATCGAAGCCAAACCTTTCGCGATCGGTTTCCGCATCGAGCATCCGCAGGGCCAGATCGATCGTGCGCGGCTCGGCAAGTACGCCGGTCACCCGGAACTCGGCGCCGCGGATTACAAGCTTACTTACCAGGCCAGCAACGGCCGTGCCGTGTACAGCTTCTGCATGTGTCCCGGCGGTACCGTCGTTGCCGCCACCTCCGAAGAAGGTCGTGTCGTGACGAACGGCATGAGCCAGTATTCGCGCAACGAGCGCAACGCGAACGCAGGCATCGTCGTCGGCATCAATCCAGACAAGGATTTTCCGGGCGGACCGCTCGCCGGCATGGAATTGCAGGAACAACTCGAAGCGCAGGCCTATGTGCTCGGCGGCAGCGACTACAGCGCGCCGGGCCAGCTGGTCGGCGACTTCATCAACGGCGTGGCATCGACGGCCTTCGGTGAAGTGCTGCCTTCGTACAAACCGGGCGTGAAACCGACCGATCTCGCCGCAGTCCTGCCGGAGTACGCCATCAGCGCGATCCGCGAAGCATTGCCGCAGTTCGGCAAGCAGATGCAGGGCTTCGATCGCGCCGATGCCGTGCTGACGGGAATTGAAACGCGCACTTCATCGCCGCTGCGCATCACGCGCGATGGCGAAAGCTTGCAGAGCCTGAACGTTCAGGGGCTGTATCCAGCAGGTGAGGGCGCGGGTTATGCCGGGGGGATTCTGTCTGCGGGTGTGGACGGCATTCGCGTAGCTGAGGCGGTGGCGATAGACCTGCTTGAATCCGGACAACGTTCGTCCCAGGGTGCGCCGCGTTGAGCCGGGATTAACCTTCTGGAAGACATCCGGGGGCAGGGTCCAGATGTTGCTCGGTAAGCCGCAGGCGGCGGAACCGGCATCGGGTCCAACCGGGTGAATGCCAGTCGCGCCTGCAGACCGAGTCCCATCATTCGGTTCACGTCTCGCTTCTGCTACCGCTTATCAACCACGACTACGCCACTTTTGAGCACGACGGTAGTGTTCAGCCAGTTCCAGTAACCGGCTAATGGATCGCCATCGAGGAGAATGATGTCCGCAAGTTTGCCGGGCGCGAGCGCGCCGATCTGGTCTTCCATCTGAATGTAAGCGGCTGTGTTGGGCCCCAGCATTTTCACGAGATCCAGCATCGAGAACATCACATTCAGAATCTTTAGCTCGTGGTCGAGGCCGGCCTTTGGGTCATAGCTGGTATCGGTGCAATAGCCGAGCACAACGCCGGCATCCCACAGCGTGCGCGCATTCAGCGGAGCGTGCGCTGCTTCTTCTCCCATGTGGAGTTCCGTGACCCGTGACGTCAACGGGATCGACTCGGGCCATGGATTGCCGTCGCGGAAGGTAGGCACATTGTCGTCCGAGTACACACCAAACACCGGGGAGCCAAAGCCCACCGTTGTTAATACCATCACTCCTGCGTCAGCAAGTCGCTGCGCGCTTTCCGCGTCGAGAAAATTCTTGTTGGTCGTGTGTACGAGACGTTTCACGCCAGCTTCCACCGCCGCCATCGTGGACTGCGAACTGACAGCATGTACCTGCACCACGATGCCCACCTTGCCAGCTTCATCGATGATGGCGCTGAGCACTTCCATCTCCTGGTCAGTTGGACCGGGAAATGACGTTAGGCCTAGTTCGCCGGTAAATTTGATGTCCATTTCTGCGAGGGCGCGTACTTCGGCACGCGCCTCCTCGGGCGTGAGCGTCAGACTGATCCGCCCCGAGGGAATGATCCTTGGTCCGTTGATGAGGCCGCTGTCGATGTGATCGCGCAATACAATGTTGCCTTCTGCGGGGCCGCCACCGGAGAGGATGGTCGTGTAACCTGCCTCGAGCAGAGCCTGCATTTGCGCCTTCTCATCGGGACCGGTGTTGATGTGGCGGTGGGCATCGATGAGGCCCGGCATCGCTGTCATGCCGTTGGCGTCGAGTATGGCAAGATTCGCGGCCGCCAATGTGCCGGGCGTCAGCGAAACTATCCTTCCATCGCGCACTTCAATCGAGCCGCGCTCGATGACTTCACCGTTGGAGGTGATTATGCGTGCGTTGGTAATTACAAGGTCCTGCGCGGGAAGGGAGACAGACACTCCCAGCGCGAGACAGGCGAGCATGAGCTTGATAACTACTTTCATATAGGCCTCGGTTGGCGCATTTATCCGCGCTCCATAGCGCTGGATCTTATTCCGATCGCGGCTCGCAAAAAAAAGCGGGACCAGAAGGTCCCGCCGAAGTCACCCATGACATGATTGATGTCAGAAGGTCATGTTCAGGTTCAACTGGTACTGCCGACCGAAGATCTCATAATCGGCGTTTACCTGCTGGGAACCACCGCGCGTACCGAAGCCGGCGATGATCGGCGGATCCCGCTCGAACAGGTTGTTGATGTTGAAGCCCAGGTCCCAATTCATGCCGTTGGATAATTCACCGCTGTATCCAATCCGCATATTGGTGTAATTGCCGGAGGAAACGGTGTTCTTGTCGACATCGCGACCTTCCACCCAGAGGGGGTCCAGGATGGTGCTCGCGATATACCGTTGCTGCAGCTGAATCGAGTAGTCGCCGAGGCCGTAACGCACAGTTACGTTGCCAGTCAGATCTGGCGTGCCAAGGGCACCGGAAACATCGAGCCCGGTGGTGGCGCCAAAAGGAACATCCATCCTTTCGCCGATATAACCTGCAAAACCTCGTACCGACAGGGTTTCGGACTCGCTCGCGAAGAAGTTCGGTTCCATCGAGTAGCCAAGTTCGAAATCGATACCGTTTACTTTGGCCTGTGCCACATTGAGCGGAACGTCAAAGATTCTGCCGACCACCTGGGTAGTTGGATCGCGCTGAACCTGGCTGCACAACTGCTGCACTTTGTTGATCTCGCACTCATTGACTATTCGCTGCTGGCCTAGCACTCCGATTGCGTCATCGATCACGATGTCGAACCAGTCAACCGACATCCGCAGACCATCCAGCCAGCTCGGCTCGTAGACGAAGCCAAAAACCACCGTATTCGCCTGTTCTGGCAGCAGGTCGGGGTTGCCGCCACGGGTTACTGTGGTGGCAAACACCTGGCCATTAAAACGCGGGTCGTTGATGTTGCCGCCGGTCGACTGTGCATCGAAGCGGTCAGCCAGCGTGGCCTCACGCACATCCCTGGATTTGGTGACGCGCAGGCGCAGATCCTCAAACACCTGGAAATCAAGCCCGACTTTCCACGAATCGATCGGATCATCGAGACTGGAGTACGTCGACGAGCGGTAAGACGCGCTGCCGCCAAGGGTCTGTCCGGAGTCCGATTCCCACAACGGAGCATTCAACTCTGCGAAGTACTCCCATACATCATAGGCCCCGTCCACTTTCGGTACTGTGGAGAAGGAATGCAGGTTGGCGCTACCCGTGGTCCATCCTGGACCAAGCCCCCGGATGCCAAGTTGCGGGGCATTCAGTGGCGGCCCCAGCACATCGATCGACGTTGGCAAGGCATTGTCGAAGAAGTCCTGTTCACGCCAGGTCAGACCTGCCGCGAAGGACACCGGACCGGCCCAGGCTTCGAGCAGCTCACCAGTCAACAGGATTTCGCCGAAGTCCTGGTTGAGCATGCTGTCGCCCATTTTCGGCGTGTTCATGTAGGCGATGACTTCGGGACTGGCGCGGCCAGTTGCCATGGCGTTGTAGGGAATGCAGTCACGGATGCTGTTGTCGAGACCCACCGGCGAGGCCAAAGGTTCCGTCGTCGTAAAGCGCCCAGTGCCGCCAGGGCTGCCACCTGGCGACGCCAGCCTCGGGGCTACTGCTGCAGCCAGCTGGGCAGGCGTGGGGTTAACAGTCTGGACGTTGCACACGATTGCACCGGTAACTGGGTGCCGCACCGCGTCCATCGCCAGCGCCATACGGTCCGGCCGGAAGTTGTTATATACGCCGGTGCGCTTGTGTGACTCGCCGCTCTGCCACGAAGCGCGCAGGTTCCAGTCGTTTGGCAGCTCGGCATCGACGCCGACGCTCCATGATTGGGTGCCAAACACCCCGATTTCGTAATCACGGCCGCGGACTTCACTGTTCAGATCGTCAATGAAGCCGCCATTGCGCCATAGCTGGAAAGACTGGATACCTGCGGCATCCATCGCCGCTGCCACTGACGGTGCCAGGAATGCATTGTTGCGGTAGATATTCATGTGCCAGCCATCGGAGATTTCGTAGCCACCGCGAGCGGCTGTGTTGCTGGATTCCGAACGCCCCCACAATACCTGCCCAAACACCGATACCGCGTCGTTGACGTCATACTGCAGGCCGGTAAAGAACGAACGATTGACGACGCCATTGGCGCCATACGCGTTGAAGGCCTTGTGGCGAACCATGGCATCTGTGCCGCCCGACATGGACTTGGTACTGCCCGCAGCGGATGGCGCCGCATACACATCGCCCTTGTTGAATGGCCGTACACCCGAACCATCGGGCAGGAAAACGTGGCCGTTCATCGAAAAGTTGAACAGCGGACTGGTACTGCTGGTGCCGTTACGGGCCCATAGCATGCCGTAGGGGCTGTGCTCGCTGGAGGCCACCCAGGGCCGAGTGAGGCGTTGGGGAACGCTCGTGTTGCCCGGTGTCCAGGCCGGGTTGGTTACCCAGCCCCAGCGCTGGTACCAATCGCCCAGATCTTCCGGATCACGCTGGATTTCCTTGATTTCAAGTGACTGGATGGAACCGATCAGATGCAGGTTGTCGCCGATCTGCGTGCCGCCGGCGACGCCGACATTCCAGCGCTGTCCGTCGCCCCATTCGTTGATGCCAGAGCCGACTTCGACCTTCAGGCCTTCGAACTGGCGGTCGAGTACAAAGTTGACGACGCCGCCAAGCGCATCGGCGCCATAGGCGGCTGAGGCGCCTCCGGTTACCACGTCAACGGACCGAACCAGTGCCGTCGGAATCGTATCGATGTTTACCGAGCCGCGTTTGTCGGCGGGGGGATACGCGAGCCATCGAACAGGATCAAGGTGCGTACGGCGCCGAGGTTACGCATGTTCATGTAGCTGCCACCCCCGGAACCGAACAAAATGCCGCCGCCGCGCTGGGCGCTCTGAGTGCCGAAGAACTGTGGCAGATTGGATAACTGTTCGGAAACGCTGCCGCCTGGATCAAAGTTCTGCAGATCAGAAACTGAGACTGCAGTTACCGGGACGGGCTGTGACATGCCATCGGTCATACGCACACGGCTGCCCGTGACGGCAATTTCCTCGACGCCGTCCGCAGCGGCCTGGGCCCGTACATCGTGGACAAGCAGTAGAGCCGAAGCAATGGATGCCGCAAGCGCACGTTTCCTGAATGTTCGTAGGTCTGTTGTTCCCATTCGTTATTCCCCCAAAAATGAAATTGCGTTTTGTCCGAGATTTTTGTTCAGACCATCTGTAACGGGTCTGTCGATTTAAATTATTGTTACTGCGGACTTCACTACAGAACTGCCAACAGACTGCAACTTAAGTGTTCACCTCCTCACCACTGGTCTGGACGATGTTGAAATAGCGGGCGCCGCTACTTTCACATTTACTTGCAGAAGCACTGCGCGGAGTACTGCCAGGCGAATGTGATTGCATCGGCGTGGATGATTCGGGAATGGAGGCTTTCAATGCGTCAGCCAGTGCAGGCGTCGCACTAAACCGCATATCGGGTAGCCAGTGTTACATGATCGAGCATGCTTGAAACTCGCGCGGGGATCTGCGGGCATCCCTGCCCGGTAAGGAAATTTATTGGGCCGGTACTGCTGGTGCCTCTGCGTCCTGTTCCACTACAAGTCCCGAGCCAGTGGTTAAGCCTTGAACCTGATGACCAATCTGCATCGCCCGGGCTTCCATGATCGTTTTTGGAGTCGTGGCGCGTGGATCCATATTTACCGCCGAGCAGGTGAATCCCCGCAGCGTGCACTCCGATGTCGTGTGCCTGATGCCCCGAGCTGCCATTTCGCGCTCCATCAGTGTTGTCGCCTCTTCATTAAACACAATGGCGTTGTTGGGCCTGAATGTGCCCACGCCGATTGCGTAATCAATTGGCATCAGGGGTTCAATGCTCGCACCGAAGGCGCCGTCATTTTTCTTGCCAAGATCGTATGCGCCAAGGTCGGCGCCCTGTTCGATCAGGTATTCGATGATCGGAACGTTGCCCAGATTGGCCGCAACCATCAGCGGCGAAATGCCGTAGTTATCCTGCCAGTTAACGTCCATGCCCAACTCAACCAGGATCTTGATAATCTCCAGTCGGTCATCGAGAGAGCGATCCTTGTGAAATCCGTGAACCCATCCGAGGCCCGCTGCTGCAGCCAGCGTCGTTTCATTGTCGCTGGACTTGATGTGAGGATCGGCGCCGAACATCAGCAGCAACTGGACAAGCTCAAGGTCAGATGAAAACGCCGCTCGCATGATCGCGGTGGCGAAGACTATGCGGGGAGAGCCACCGCGCATACGCGCATTTGGCGTGTTGTTGACGAGATGGTTTGGATCAGCGCCCTGTTCCAGTAGCTTGCGAATCAGCGGAAGCGGGTCGTCGGTCACCATCCAGGGAAAGTTTGGCGCCGTTTCCATGTTGCGGCGCTCGACCGCCCAGAACAGCGGCGTAAAGCGTTGCGCGTCAGCCTGGTTGACGTCGCCGCCCTGGTCGACGAGATAGGAAGCAATATCGAAGCTGCCGTTGAAGATCGCCAGGCCAATGCCGTTTTTGCCATCCGCAGCAATTGCGTTCACATCGGCGCCAGCCTCGACCAGTACGCGTACAGACTCCATGCGGCCGTCGCGGGCCGCCAGCAGCAAGGGCGTAAATTCGCCACTCGCATAAACCACCGGACCGACCTCTTCAGGCCGGCGCTCGCGCGGCAAGGTGCCTTCGAATCCACGGCCGGTTCCTGGCGGGATATAAACCGAGCGCGCTTCGAGATTGGCGCCATTTGCGATCAGCAGTCTCGCGACTTCCGCATGATTCTCGGCAACAGCCCACATCAACGGCGTGGTCAGGCCCCAGCTTTCCGCGGCGTTGACATCGGCGCCATGGTCCAGCAGTACCTGCACAGCTTCGACGATACCGGTGCGAGCAGCGAGCATCAGTGGAGTATCACCCGTGGCACTGACGGCGGCGTTGGCGTCAGCGCCATTGCGCAGCAACAGCGCAATCATTTCTGTATTGCCATTGATGGTGGCTTCGAGCATGGGACTTGCGCCGACCCGGTTCTGAGCAGAAACGTCAGCCCCAGCGTTGATCAGCGCTTCCGCCATGGCCAGGTCGTTTGCGTGCGCGGCCCACAACAACGCTGTGGCGCCATCAACCTGTGGTTCATCGACGTCGGCCTTGTCCTGAATCAGTGCGCGGACTCGATTGATGTCGCCATTTCGTGCAGCGTCCGCGATGTCGCTGGCAAGTGAGGAACCTGAAATAACGCTGCTGCCGAGTGTCAGTGCGATACAGCAACCTGCGAACAGTTTACTTCTATGAAACATGGCGCTTCCCCGTCCTTTTCACCGTAGTGGAATTGCGTTCCTGGTCAGGTCATCCGCGACTCTTTACTGCGTCGAACTGGTTCCGAACGCTTGAGTAAAGTACGCATTTGATACAGCACCTGAGCAAGGACATAGTCTGGATCTCCCCTCGAGCATACGAACCCCGCAACACGCTGTCACTCCCTTATTGAAAAAATCGAAAAGTGTTTCGGAGCCGTACGGTTCGGATTTGCATCATTAATTCTCAAGTAAATATTCGCGGTGATTGTATCCAGATGCACCAATTTCCCATTGGTTTGTGGCGTCAGCGGAGCCGATTGTCGTATAGTCAGGCGAAACACGCGTATCGCTCGGCACGAAAAGTCCATGCGTTAACTGTCTATTCGCGCTGCAGTGAACTGCGGAGGTTTGTAAGACGCGCCGTTCAAAAATAGCCTGTTCAAACAGGCATAAATATCAATTGCAGCAATTGCAGCTTGAGCAGAAGGGGCATTCATAACATGTTTAAAGAAATAGTCCTTGGCGCGGCAGGGTTCTCCTTTACCTTCGTTGCGTTGGTGACGGTTGTTCAAGCCCAGCCCGAGTTTTCCGAAGAAAGTGGCAAGGCCGCAGTCAAGGAGTATTGCGGCGAGTGCCACAATCCAGAGGACTATTCCGGCGGTCTCGATCTCGACAGCATTCTGGACGCGCCTGTCCCGCAACATGCGCAAGAGTGGGAGCGCGCGATTCGCAGGCTGCGTGCTGGTGTCATGCCGCCGCCCGGCCAACCGCGTCCCGCTCAGGCCCAGTACACGGCGCTTACCGAATGGCTCGAACAGCAGGTAGATGAGGCTGCTACAGTGAATCCTGGTGCGGTGATGCTGCACCGTCTCAATCGAACCGAATACCAGAATGTCATTCGTGACCTGATCGGCCTCGAAATCGACGCGACCAACATGCTTCCTGCGGATACCTCGGCTCGCGGCTTTGACAACATCGCGGGTTCGTTGACCATCTCCCCGACCTTGCTTGAGGCTTATGTGACGGCGGCAGCAAGGATCGCAAGAATGGCAGTCGGCTACTGGAAATCGCCCGGCGAGGTTTCCTATATCGCACCAGGTGATGCATCACAGAACTATCAGCTCGATGGTCTGCCTTTCGGCACGCGGGGCGGCATGGCGGTACGCCACAATTTCCTGGCCGACGGCAACTACACCTTTCACATGCAGAACTTCGGGGTGGGCAGCTTCTTCCCCAATGAGCAGCTGGAGCTGAGCATAGATGGTGAAAGAGTCCATCTCTTTACCTATACAGGCGTAGGCATGAACGTCGGTATGGGTGGCGACCGGGACGGAGCACTGGAAGTAACGCTGCCTGTTAAGGCCGGCACGCATCTTGTGGGCGCAACGTTTATAGCGACGAACTATCGGCCGCCGCTCGATATGGTGCGGCAGTACGATCGTAAGTCGATCGAGAACGAACCCATGCCACAGATTCAGTATCCCCCGGTGGTTGGGCTGCTCAAGATTCTCGGTCCCTTCGATGCAGAGCGGCCGGTCGACTCGAAAAGCATGCAGCAGGTCTTTACCTGCGTCCCAGTCAGCACCGACGAATTCGAATCGTGTGCGCGGCAGATCATTACGCCGCTGGCAACCAAGGCCTTCCGGCGTCCCGTGACTCCGGAAGATACCGAAGTATTGATGGAGTTCTACCGGGAAGGAGCTGCGGACGGGGTGTTTGCAGACGGCATTGAGCTGGCGCTGCGCCGCTTGCTGGCCGACCCTGAATTCCTGGTCCGCGTTGAACGCGAGCCGGTCGATGTGCAGGAAGGGCAACCGTATCGCATTTCCGATCTTGAGCTTGCCTCACGCCTGTCCTTTTTCCTCTGGAGCAGCATCCCCGACCAGGAATTGCTGGACGTAGCGACTGCCGGCCAGCTGAGTGACCCCGCTGTGCTGGAGTTGCAGGTAAATCGCATGTTGCAGGATCCAAAATCGGAGTCGCTGATCACTAATTTCGGTCAGCAATTCCTTTACTTGCGCAACCTGCCGACCACTTCGCCCGATGGCATCTATTTCCCGAACTGGGATGATGAGTTGAGGCAGAGCTTCAAGCGCGAATCCGAATTGTTCTTTGCAAGCATCATCCGCGAAGACCGCAGCGTGCTGGACCTCATCGATGCGGACTACACCTTCCTCAACGAACGCCTGGCCAAGCACTACGAAATTCCTAACATCTACGGCGCGCATTTCCGGCGCGTCCATCTGGGCCCGGAATATGATGTACGCAGAGGTTTGTTGGGCAAGGGCAGTTTTCTATCCACGACCTTTACTGAGAACTTCAGAACGTCGCCGGTCAAGCGCGGTGTCTGGGTAATCGAAAACATCCTGGGCACTGTGCCGCCGGAGCCGCCGCCGAACGTGCCCGCGCTGGAATTGACCACCGGCAGCGGCGAAGTAGTCATCAAAACCCTGCGGGATCAGTTGACTCTGCATCGAGCCGATCCGACCTGCGCCACTTGCCACAAGATCATGGACCCGATTGGCTTTGCGCTTGAAAGTTTCAATGCAGATGGCAGCTGGCGTACTGTCGAAGGCCACCCTCGCAAAGGTGACGGCTCATCGGTACCGCTGGATACCAAGGTTGAGCTGTGGGACGGCACCCAGGTGTCCGGCGTCGCCGACCTGCGGGAAGCACTGAAACGATACTCTCCGCAGTTCGCCCGTTTCATGACCGAGAAGCTGCTCAGTTATGCGTTGGGCCGTGGGGTTGAATACTTTGATATGCCCGTCGTGCGCTCTGTGGTGCACGATGCCGAAGACGAAAATTACCGGTTTTCGACGCTGGTCATGAACATTGTAAAAAGTGAACCGTTCCAGATGCGCACCAAAGAGTTGCCCGAGAATACGGTTGTACAGGTTGGTACGAATAACTGATCCAGACTCGCAAGCAACGGCGATCGCTGCAAGTTTCTAACTTACGTTGACGGAGGGGAAAGTCATGAAATTTATTACCAGGAAGTCGTTACCGCGTAGGACATTCTTGCGTTCGGCTGGCGTAGCACTGGGGTTGCCGCTGCTCGACGCGATGGTCCCGGCGATGACCCCGTTTGCCAAGGCAGCCGAGTCGCTGCGTCCGCGACGCTTTGTCGGTGTCTGGCATCCCCAGGGGGTGGCACCAGGGTACTGGCGGCCGGTAAAGGAAGGATCCGATTTCGAATTTTCCTACATCACGAAGCCGCTCGAACCATTGCGTGACCGCACCGTTCTCATCAGTGGCCTGGACGTGCCGGAAGCGTTTTCTACTGAAGAAGAGCCAGGCGGAAATCATGCCCGTGGTGCAGTTTTCCTCTCGGGTGCACGCCCGCGCCGCAATGCGGTGAGCCCTTATCTGGGTGTCACGATCGATCAGCTGATTGCGCAAAAATACGGTCAGGACACGATCCTGGGATCCATTCAGCTCGGTATTGAAGACGCCGGTAACTATGGCAATTGCAACTGGGGCTACAGCTGCGCTTATACGAACTCGGTTTCGTGGATGTCGCCGACGCAGCCGCTGCCGACGGAAATCAATCCGCGCGTTGCCTTTGAACGCCTGTTCGGTGATGGCGCCAGCGCCGAGGAGCGGCAGCGTGGCCGCGAGCTTAACGCCAGCATTCTCGATTCCGTGGCCCATAAAATTCCGAGCTTCAAGCGCGAGCTGGGCCACAGCGATCAGGTTAAGCTCGTTACGTACCTGGACAATATTCGCGAACTGGAACGGCGCATTCAGATTGCAATGTCGGGCACCGTTGCCGAGCCCACGGAGGAAGTGCCATTCGGTATTCCGCAGGATAAGGATGTTCACTTCAAAATCATGTACGACCTCATCGCGCTTGCGTTTGAAGGCGACATTACCCGTTCTGCCACCCTGATGCTGGGCAGGGACCTGTCCTCCATCACGCATCCGGCGTCCGGCTATACCGGCGGCTGGCATGCGACTTCGCATCATGGCGATACTCCGGCTAATATCGCCAATTATGCCAAGGTCAACAGGTACCACGTCAGCCTGCTCGCGTACTTCGCCGAAAAACTCCGCAACATCGAAGACATCGAAGGCAATGCTCTCGACAACAGCCTGATCTACATGGGCAGCAACATGGGCAACTCGCATCGTCACGCCCATGAGAAAGTACCCGTCGTCCTGGTTGGGGGCATCGACGGGACCTTCAGAGGGAACCGCCACATCGCATATCCTGACAACGTTGAAAAAACCTCAAACATGCTGCTGAGCCTGCTGCATCTCTACGGCATCGAGATGGATTCCATCGGTGAGGGCAACAAGCCACTCGATATCGCCTGAGGAGGCTGATCAACAAGAACAACAAGAAGTGCGGGATCTGTGATTCCTGCCGGGGAGTTAGTTTGATGAGATGGCAGTTTTTTGGCACGTTGCTTTGCACAGCGTTTCTATCCTTTTTCAGCATGAATGCCGTCGCGCAGTTGAATGGAGGCCCTACGCGGCCTCAAGTAGCGCTTCCGGAAGGTCCACTCCGGAACATCATTCTCAAGAACTGCGTCTCTTGCCATGGCATTGACGATTATGCCTTTCATGCACTGAGCCGCGAAAAATGGGGGGAACTGCTGGGTACGGTGCACCAAGGGCAAGAGATGAAGAAACTGTCATCTCAAGACGAAAACCTGTTACTTGAATACCTGGCGACCACCTTCGGCACGGAGAGCGCTCCATTCCCAAGGCAGTACATCCCGCCGCAGATCGATACCTATTTTGCCGATGAAGAAGGTCGGCAGATGCTCGATGTCGTTTGTACCGAGTGCCACGAACTTGACCGCGTATATGAAACGCGGGCCTCGCTGCCGCGTTGGCGCGTATTGGTCGTTGAGATGCGCCAGCGTGGAGCATTCTTGCCGGATGACGCAAACATGGAGCGTTTGATCGAATGGCTGAGCCGGGTGCAAAGCGCTAATTTGTTCGAATGAAAAAAGTCCTGGTGTTGGGGGGGGCACAGCCGGCTGGTTGACGGCGCTACTCGTCAAGGAGTTTTACCCGCAGTTTGAAGTCACGCTCGTCGAAAGCGACGAGATTGGTATCCTTGGGGCTGGTGAGGGCACTGTTCCCCACATCGTCGCAGTACTCGACTTCCTGAGGATCCCCGTGTCGGCGCTCGTCCGGGAGTGCAGCGCAACGCTAAAAACGGGGATCAGGTTCACTAACTGGCATGGGGACGGTACCTCGTACTTCCACAGTTTCACCGGCGACGCTGAGCTGGAAATGTGGAGCCTGGATCATATTTTCCGCGTCAACCTGCTGCCCACGGTGCTGATTGGGAAAGCCATGCCGCTCGACAGCGCCAGTTTCGTAGCGAAAATCGCCCAGCAAGGAAGGGTTCCGTTCATTCTCGGCGATATTCCCGCCGAACAGCGCAAGAACTTTCCTGACCCGTTGAACACGCTGCATCATATCGGCAGTTTTGCCTTGCACTTCGATGCGCGCCTGTTGGCGAAATATCTCGGCAAGCTTGCGCAATACGAACGCGGCATCAAACGCGCGCAAGGCAAGCTCGACAAAGTGCTGAGCAATGCTGACGGAAGCATTGCGGGCCTCTTGCTTGATGATGGTACCTCCCTTGCATGCGATTTCATCTTCGACTGCTCCGGTTTTGCCCGTCTATTGTTGGGCAAACATTTCAATGAAACCTGGGTCGATTACAGCAGTTACCTGCCGCTCGATACCGCGCTGCCTTTCTTCCTGCCACACGATGGAACGAAACTGCCGCCGTATACCGAAGCCATCGCAATGAAGTACGGCTGGATATGGAAAATTCCGGTACAGGACCGTTATGGCTGCGGCTACGTATTCGATTCGTCATTCATCAACGAAGCACAAGCGCTCGCCGAAGTTGAGGACTGGCTCGGCCACCCCGTGACAAGTCCAAAGACCTTCAAGTTCAGGGCTGGCGCTTTCCATAATTCGCTAGTGAAGAATTGCTTTGCCGTGGGACTGGCGCAGAACTTTGTGGAACCGCTGGAAGCCACGTCGATCTGGGTTTTCACGAAAAATCTGATCAACTTACTGAAGTCGGATGTGCTCAACAGGCTCGACGACGAGGTCGCGGCACGAGTCAACGCCAGTTGCCGCCTGGTGAATGACCCCATTCCGGAATTCCTGCAATTGCATTATCTGACCAGGCGCGACGATTCCCCGTTTTGGCAAACGTTTCGCCAGCGCATGACAATCATGCCATCGCTGCAAGCGAAGCTGGAGCTTTGGCAGAGCTTGCCTGTGTTCGATTCCGACAGCGTCCAGCTAGATATGTTCAAGGCGCCCAGCTGGATCACAGTGGGTGCCGGTGTGGATATATTCAACCGGGAGGTTTTTTTGCAGTTCGCCCGTAATTTCGAATTCGAACGCAATATCGACGAGGGATACCAGCTGCTATTGAGAAAGCAGCAGCGCGTGGCGAAATCCTGCATGTCGCACGCGGACTTCCTTGCGCTGCTTAAGGGCCACTAGATATTGCTGCCGAGGAAATACCCTGTGCCGAGCAGCAGCGTGGCCACCAAGGTATAGGCCAGCACGCGCTTGAGCCGGTAGATATTAGGCAGCAGGAGTACAAAACCTGCCAGTGAGAACAGTACCAGGAGCACTGCGCTGGTATCGACCAACCAGTACCAGATTACATTGGTATCGCGCGCCTTGTGGAGATCGTTGAGCGTTGCAACCAGTCCGAAATCAGTCGTTTCCGCCCGCAGCGTATTTGCCCGCGTGTCGATTTCGACATACGTGGTGGCGCCCGGTGCCCTGTAGTCGACAATGAGCAGTCCCTCTTCCTGATCGAGCGTGGCTTGCGTGCGCCTGACTCCGAACTCCTGTTTTAAAAAAGCGGCCAGCGCCAGTGAGTCGGTAAGGCTGCCGTCAGTCTCGCGAGGCAGCTCAGGCAACGCGTCCCGTGTCTGTGTGCTGGTGACGGGGTCTGCCGTCATCGTCGTCGCATGATTCAGCGTGATGCCGGTCACCGAAAAGAAAACTAGTACGATGAGCAGGGCGATCGAGAGATAGATGTGGATTATGCGCGACCAACTTACCAGTGTGCGATTGACGGCCATAAAATTGTTCTGATCTTCAATTAGGTTTTTATATGTTTGAGCGGCTATTTACCGTATCTGCATTATTTCAGCGCCTTGCCGCAGGGTTGGTATTATCCGGTATTCTGCTTTTTGCGCGCTCAGTTTCTGTGGCGGCCGACGTCGAATTGCCGAACCGTCTGGACCAGCATTTTGAGGGCGTGCTTGGTACCTCGCTTGACCTCACGATATACGCCAACGACACGCAGCAGATGAAACAGGCTGCGGCTGCCGCGGTGGCTGAGATCGCGCGCCTGGAACAGATCCTGTCGACCTGGCTGGACGACAGTGAACTGACGCTTCTGAACCGCACACATGCCACGCAGGCAGCATCGGACGATCTGCTGGCCGTCGTGCGCCACTGCGAAGAATGGTTCGCGCGCAGCAGCGGTATGTTCAGTTGCCGACTGAAACCGGTGCTGGATCTGTGGGATGCAGCGGTTCGCGAGCAGAAAATTCCCAATGCACTCGACATGCAACCGGTTGCCCGTGCCGCACACACCGCGACCCTCACTATCGACGCGGAGCGGCGGCACATCGACCTTGGCAGCGCGGTCAGCCTCGAGCCTTCTGGTCTTGCCACTGGATACATCGTTGACAGGGCGATGGCAGTGCTGCGCGAGGCCGTGCCAGACGCAACGGCCATCAAGCTCGATATCGGCGGCGATGCGAGCTACTGGGGCTCACCGCCGGGACAGGAAGGCTGGCTGGTCGGTGTAGCCGATCCCCAGCTGACGGCTGACAACTCCGGCTTTGTCAGTAGCCTGGCGTTGACGTCGATGGCGGTGACCACCAGCGGGCATACAAGCCGTACGCGAACCATCAGGTCACGCGCGTTCAGCCATATCCTGGTGCCTGAACGCGGCTGGCCGGTCACGAATGGCGTCTATGCCGTCGTCATAGCTGCCGACACGCTCACCGCCGATGTGGTGGCTACCGCGCTGGCGGCGCAAGGCGCGGAAGCCGGGCTGGCCTGGGTAAATACCCTGGAAAACGTGGAAGCGTTGTTGATCAGCGCCGATGGTAGCAGACGTACGTCGCGTAACTGGAACCGCTACCTCAGCGAAGACCTGATGCGACAAGCCGGAGCGAACGTATCGATGGTAGTCGATTACACGATTCCGGATCTCAATGAACGGGGTTACGAGCGTCCTTACGTAGCGATCTGGATAAGCGATGCCCAGGGCAAGGCAATCAGGAATCTGTTATTGCTTGGTGGCGAACAGCGCTGGGCCAGCACCAATTCGCGTTGGTGGAACAGCACGCGCAAACGCATGGACAATGTAACGCGCCCCACGCGCAATCCCGGCGAGTATCAACTGGTGTGGGACGGTAAGGATGAGTTCGGCGCCGTGCTGCCCGCTGGCGACTATCAGCTTCATGTGGAGGCTTCGCGGGAGAACGGTGGACATAGCTACAAGCGCGTACCTTTCACGTTGGCAGAAGGTACGCAGACGTTCACCCAGAAAGGGGAAGACGAAATCGGAGATTTCAGCATGACCATAGAAATGCGGCTGCCGCAGTAAACAGGTTTCGCCAAGGAGCTTCAATGTAGAGGCTGCCCCGCCGATGCGAAAGCTA
>JBEGWB010000117.1:0-3720 GCA_041178065.1 Pseudomonadota bacterium
TCATCGAGGAACAGCGTGCCGCCGTGTGCCTGCTCGAAACGGCCGACGCGCGTCTGCGTTGCCCCGGTGAAGGCGCCTTTCTCGTGGCCGAAGAGCTCGGACTCGATAAGATCCTTCGGTATCGCAGCGACGTTCAGCGGCACGTAGGGCTTGTCGGCGCGCGGGCTGTGCTTGTGCAGGGCCTGCGCCACCAGTTCCTTGCCGGTGCCGGATTCACCCTTGATCAATACGGTGATGTTCGAGTGCGCGAGACGGCCGATGGCGCGAAATACCTCCTGCATCGACGGCGCTTCACCGATGATTTCCTTCGGTTCGACGACCGCCGTTGTCTGCACTTCGTCTTTCGCTTCCTTGCCATGCTTGACGGCACGTTCGGCAACGGCGACCGCTTCATTGACGTCGAAGGGCTTTGGCAGGTATTCGAAGGCGCCACGCTTGTAGGACTTTACCGCGCTGCTGAGATCCGAGTGAGCCGTCATGATGATCACGGGTAATTGCGGATAGGCTTCCTGTACTTCCTCGAGCACTTCGAGGCCGTCGGAGCCGGGCATACGGATGTCGCTGATGATGGCGTCGGGCTGCGTGGTCTTGAGACGGGCGAGCATAGCATCGCCGCTATCGAAGCTTTCGCTGATGAAGCCCGCCTTGTCGAAGGATTTTTCCAGTACCCAGCGGATCGACCGGTCGTCGTCCACTATCCAGATCAGGTCCTTGGTCATGTGTCGTTACCTTCTATACTCAAATCAGTATGCAATGGGATCGAGAGGATGAACCTTGTCAGTCCTTCGCGGCTTTCGCATTCGATGAGACCGTTGTGGTTCTTCAATATGTTCTGTGCAATCGAGAGGCCAAGTCCTGTGCCTTCCGCGCGACCGCTGATCAGCGGGTAAAAAATGTTGTCGATGATGTCGGGCGGCACGCCGGGACCGTTGTCGATGACCTCGACGCGCGCAATCAGCTTGTAAGCTACCGGGCCGATCGTCGCGTGGCTCAGGGCGCGGGTGCGCAGCGTGATTTCGGGCTTGCGCCCACCTTTGCGCTTGTTCTCTGTCAGCGCCTGCATCGCATTGCGCACGATGTTAAGCACCGCCTGGATAAGCTGTTCCAGGTCGCCGGTGATCTCGGGCAAGCTTGGATCGTAGTCGCGCACGATCCTGATGGAGCCACGTGTTTCCGCTTCGACGAGGTTGCGTACGCGCTCCAGCACTTCATGTATGTTGAGCTTGCGGATGTCGGGCTTTTTGTAATGGCCGGTCAGACGATCGACGAGGTTCACCAGCCGGTCGGTTTCCTCGATGATCACATTGGTGTAGTCCTGCAATTGCGAATCCGGCAGTTCGCTTGCCAGCAGCTGTGCCGCGCCGCGGATACCGCCGAGAGGATTTTTTATTTCGTGGCTGAGTCCGCGGATCATTTCGATGGTGGTCTCGTGCCGGGAGATGATCGACTCCTTGCGTGTGATGGACCAGGTTCGATTGACCTCCTGCAATTCCACGAGGTAGAAGACCTCGCTCATGTGCATTACTGCCGACACGGAGAAGTCGACCATGACGCGATTGTTGTTTGCGAGGATCAGCTCGACCTTGCGCGTAACGATCGTCGTGCCGTTTTTTTTCACCGCCGCGAGTCCCTGCAGCAGCTCTTCAGGGTTGCGCAACAGTTCGGTAATCCGCGCTGTCTGCGAATGGCGCTGGCTCGTCTCCAGCAGGGCCTCGGCCGAGGGGTTCATGTGGTGCAGGCAGTCATTGTGGTCGAGTACCACGACCGCGGTAGTCAGGTTGTCGAGCAGGCTGGTGTTGAAGCTTTCAATGTTCACTGGCGCGAGGAACCTGGCTTGGTTGAGAGCGGTATTCATCCCTGCAGTTCCGGTCGAAACGGGCAAGGGGTGCTATGCAATTACTGCACCACAATGTACTTGCTCAAAAGCGCCGGAAACGGGCAGAAATCGCTGGTCATGCTAACAGCGGGGCCGGGGGGTTCGCACCAAAATAGTGCAATTGATCTGCGTCGGGGCAATTCGCGCCCAAAAAAAGCCCGCCGGGCGGCGGGCTTTTCATTAACCGAGGGCGCGCAGCATGCGGCCTGGCCAGATTAGCAGCTGTAGTACAGTTCAAACTCGAGCGGATGCGTGGTCATGTTGACCAGCGTGTGTTCCGCTTTCTTCAGTTCAATATAGGCGTCGATCGTTTCGTCGCTGAACACGCCACCGACGGTGAGGAAGGCGCGGTCCTTGTCGAGATGATCCAGGGCATCCAGCAAGTCATCGGCAACCTGCGGAATCAATGCTTCTTCTTCCGGCTCCAGGTCGTACAAGTCCTTGCTCGCTGGTTCGCCCGGATGGATCTTGTTCTTGATGCCGTCGATGCCTGCCATCAGCATCGCCGCAAAGAACAGATAGGGGTTGGCCGTGGAATCGCCGAAGCGGACTTCGATGCGGATCGCTTTTGGATTGCCGCCCATGATGTAGGGGATACGAATCGACGCCGAACGGTTGCGCGCGGAGTACGCCATCATCGTTGGTGCTTCGTAACCCTTCACGAGACGCTTGTAGGAGTTCGTGGAAGCGTTGCCGAGTGCGTTCAATGCCTTGGAATGCTTGATGATACCGCCGATGTAGTACAGCGCTTCATCGGACAGGCCAGCATAACCGTTGCCGGCAAACACGTTCTTGCCGCCCTTGAAGATCGACTGGTGCACGTGCATGCCATTGCCGTTGTCGCCAACGATCGGCTTCGGCATGAAGGTCGCGGTCTTGCCGAAGGCTGCAGCAACGTTATGGACGACGTATTTCAGCGTCTGGACTTCGTCGGCTTTCTTGATCAGCGAGTTGAACGATACGCCGATTTCGCACTGGCCAGCCGTGCAAACTTCATGATGATGGATTTCGACGTCGAGACCCATGTCCTGCATCGTGCTGCACATTGCAGCGCGGATGTCATGCAGCGAGTCGATCGGGGGAACCGGGAAGTAACCGCCTTTTACGCGCGGCGTGTGGCCTCTCGGGCCATCTTCCTTGTCCTTGTCGGTGGACCAGGCGGCTTCCTGCGAGATGATCTGGCTCATGCAGTAGCCCATCGTCGTACGGTATTTGACGTCGTCGAAGATGTGGAATTCAGGCTCGGGACCGAAGTATGCAGTGTCGCCGATGCCGGTCGATTTCAGGTATTCCTCAGCGCGACGCGCAATGCTGCGCGGATCGCGCGAATAGCCGGACATCGTGGCGGGTTCGAGGATGTCGCACACCACGTTGACCTGTGGCTCTTCAGCGAAGGGATCCAGTACGGCCGTGCTGTCGTCGGGCAGGAGCACCATGTCCGATTCGTTGATACCTTTCCAGCCGGCAATCGACGAGCCGTCAAACATCTGGCCATTGAAGAAGTTGGCGTTCACCTTGTTGGCGGGGAAAGTAACGTGCTGCTGTTTGCCTTTGGTGTCAGTAAAACGGAGGTCAACCCACTTTACGTTATTATCTTTGATCAGCTTCAAAGTCTTCTCAGACATGTTTTGCCTCCGTAGAGCATGTGCCCAGGACTTACTGGGGAGTCTGTATCGTTGTGAAAAAGATTGTTTTTCGAGAAACCGCTGGTCGAGGGCACCGCATGTTGCGCACTGAACGTCAGTTTCTTCGGCTTGCGCCGCAGTATCGCGGCTTGTCACCGGCAATACAGGGGGAGCAAAATATATGCCATTGCCCGGGAACTTGAAAGGCCTGAATTTGCA
>JBEGWB010000118.1:0-26371 GCA_041178065.1 Pseudomonadota bacterium
GTCGCTGGATGTGGAAGGCCACGAACCAGTGAGCGGCGGCCAGCTGCGCTGGCATGAAGTGCTGCGCACTTCACCCGGCTCGCACGAATCGTGGCGGCATCCGCTTAATCCCCCCGCAGGCAGCACCGGCTCGAGCCTTCGGCGACGCCACAGTGGATTCCGCGGTCACGTGCCACATCAGAAAAGTCGCGGCCCAGCCGAGCTGCCGAAACACGCGAACCCTCGAACACCAAACACGCGGAACCTGCGTTACGGTCCAAAGGGTGGCCGAGTCTGTACGGCCTGTGGGGGGATCAAGCGAAACGCATGCCGCCCTGCCGAAGGCGAGCCGGGTGAAGTGCGCAGCACTTCATGGCAGTGGACAAAGTCCGCTGCGCGCCGATCACTTCTTGCGGCCTTCCGCATGCAGTGACGAGGCGCCCCGGCGGCGTGAGTCCACTACAGCGCAGCGGCAGTAGTGTCCCCCCACAGGCCGTACAGACTCGGCCGCCCCACAAGTTGAGCTCAGGCGTCCCATCCATACTGCTTTAGCGCCACCTTGTAGTTGCTGAAAATCACCTTCTCGCGCTCGAGTAATTCCTTCTGCTTTTTATAAGGCCCGCTGGCCACCGGAAAGGCCAGCGCGCCATTGCTCTTCAGCACCCGCTGCCAGGGCAGCCTCGTCCCCTTCGGCAGGTTCTTCAGCGTCGCGCCGACATACCGGGCATGGCTGGGATGGCCGCAGAGCCGCGCGATCTGGCCGTATGTGGCGACCTTGCCGCGTGGTATCGTCGCCACGACCTGCCAGATGAGCTCGGGCAGGCTTGAGTCCTTCGCATTCACCCCCATCTTTCCTCGCTCCAACGCGGATACGTCCATGCGCTTATTGTTCCTGCTTTTCATCATCCTGCCCATCGCGGAGCTGATGCTGCTGCTGAAGGTCGGGCAGACGATCGGGGCGCTGCAGACCATTGCGCTCGTGCTGTTGACGGCCGCGCTCGGCGTGTTCTTCCTGCGCCGCCAGAGTGCCGCCACGATAAAGCGCGCGCACGAGCGCCTCAGGGACGGCGAACTGCCCGGGCGCGAGATCATCGAAGGTTTCATGATCAGCATCGGCGGCGCGCTGCTGCTGACCCCCGGCTTCATCACCGACCTGATGGCACTAGTCCTGCTGCTGCCCTTCACGCGTGGCACGCTCGTCCGCTACCTGCTGGCCAAAGGCGGCCTGGCGGCCATGAGCGCCGGGCCGGGGGGCTTCATGTTTACCCGGTTTGGCGGTAGCCGCGTTTCAGGCGTGTGGCCCCCTCAGGGCGGCCCCGGCCGCAAGGACATCCTGGAAGGCGAATTCACCCGCGAGGGCCGGACCGACACAGGGCTGCGCAGTCCGGACAAAGACCCTGAATAACCCTGCCGGAAACCCCAAAGTTTTTACAAGAAACCATTGAAATCGATTTTGCGGGCCCCATCTATGGGGCTCAAATCCGGGGCAGGAGCCAATCGTTTGGCCATGTCCGGGGCATAACAGGGGCTGGAGTCATCCAGTGAAACCTCAGATTTTTAGTTAAACGTTGGAGACAAAACGCAATGAAAATCCGTCCATTACAAGACCGCGTTGTGGTAAAGCGTAAAGAAGAAGAAACCAAGACTGCCGGCGGTATCGTGCTGCCGGGCTCTGCCACCGAAAAGCCTGCCCAGGGCGTCGTGGTCGCCGTCGGTTCGGGTCGTATCCTCGAAAATGGAACTTCCCGTCCGGTAGACCTGAAAGTGGGTGACAAGGTGATTTTTGGCAAATACGCCAGCAACACCGTAAAAGTGGGCGACGAAGAACTGCTGATCCTCAGCGAAAGCGAAATCTTCGGCGTGCTGCAAGACTAAGCAAGCCGCCCGACCCCGACCTCCAAAAAATTCCAAGCTAGATAAAGACACAGGACTACTACCATGGCTAAAGACGTATTGTTTGGTGACATTGCCCGCCAGAAAATGGTGAAGGGCGTCAACCTCCTTGCCGACGCAGTTAAAGTCACGCTCGGCCCCAAAGGCCGCAACGTGGTGCTCGATAAATCCTTCGGCGCACCCACCGTCACCAAAGACGGTGTATCCGTTGCCAAAGAAATCACGCTGAAAGACAAGTTCGAAAACATGGGCGCGCAGATGGTCAAGGAAGTGGCTTCCCAGACCTCCGACCAGGCTGGTGACGGCACCACGACCGCAACCGTACTCGCACAGGCCATTCTCAACGAAGGCCTCAAGGCAGTCGCTGCCGGCATGAACCCGATGGACCTGAAGCGCGGCATCGACAAAGGTGTTGCTGCAGTCGTCGAGCAGCTGGGCAAGATGTCCCAGCCCTGCACCGAGACCAAGGCTATCGCACAGGTGGGTTCGATCTCCGCTAACTCCGACACCAGCGTCGGGGACATCATTGCCCAGGCAATGGAAAAAGTGGGCAAGGAAGGCGTTATCACCGTTGAAGACGGCTCCGGCCTCGAAAACGAACTGAATGTTGTAGAAGGTATGCAGTTCGATCGTGGCTACCTCTCCGCCTACTTCATCAACAACCAGGACACGATGGCAGCCGAACTCGAAAATCCGGCGATCCTGCTCGTTGAAAAGAAAATCTCCAACATCCGCGAAATGATTCCGATCCTAGAAGGCGTAGCGAAATCCGGCCGTCCGCTGTTCATCGTCGCTGAAGACGTCGAAGGCGAAGCGCTGGCGACCCTGGTCGTCAACAACATGCGCGGCATCGTTAAAGTCGCTGCTGCAAAAGCACCCGGCTTCGGTGATCGCCGCAAAGCCATGCTGCAGGACATCGCGGTACTGACCGGCGCAACCGTCATTGCGGAAGAGCTGGGCCTGAGCCTCGAAGGCGCCAAGCTGGAAGATCTCGGCCACGCCAAGCGCGTGATCCTGACGAAAGACAACACCACCATCATCGACGGCGCTGGCGACAGCATCAAGATCGAAGGTCGCGTGTCGCAGCTGCGTCAGCAGATCGAAGAAACCACGTCCGACTACGACCGTGAAAAGCTGCAGGAACGCGTTGCCAAACTGGCAGGCGGCGTTGCGGTAATCAAGGTCGGCGCCGGCACCGAAATCGAAATGAAAGAGAAGAAAGCCCGCGTTGAAGACGCGCTGCACGCAACCCGCGCAGCCGTTGAAGAAGGCGTGGTGCCTGGCGGCGGCGTGGCACTCGTGCGCGCACTGCAGCAGATCGAAAAACTGAAAGGCGACAACGAAGACCAGAACGTCGGTCTGTCGATCCTGCAGCGCGCTCTCACGATGCCACTGCGCCAGATCGCAACCAACTCCGGTGATGACGCCGCAGTGGTTCTCGACAAAGTTCGCAGCCTCAAGGGCAACAAAGGCTACAACGCCGCTACCGGCGAATACGGCGATATGCTGGAAATGGGCATCCTGGATCCAACCAAGGTAACCCGCGCAGCACTGCAGGCCGCCGGCTCCGTAGCAGGCCTGATGCTGACCACCGAATGCATGATCGCTGAACATCCGGAAGAAAAACCGGCTGGCGGCGGTGGCGGTGGCATGGGTGGCATGGGCGGTATGGACGGCATGATGTAAACCCTTTCCGAAGTCCTTGGCCACAAGCTGAGGGGACTAAGAAAACGAAACCCCCGCGACTGCGGGGGTTTTGTTTTTGGGCCCACTGATGCTGAGGTCGTCGCAAGCGTCCAGCTTGCGGCCAGTGGCAATCTCATCAACAACATGTCCGCGTCCACGCGCAGGGTTTGGTGAACTTCAGGCGCCAGCTCCGATCAGATCAGGAGCGGGGCCGCGGGCGCTGAGGATTTCGTGCCCGGCCCTGTTCAACCCAGCGAAGCAGGAGATCAACATGAACAGCATCTATACCTTTGCTCGACATTTTGGTTTGGCTACCGGTGTCGTCGCCGTGTTTGCCCTGTGTGGTGGCAATCTCGCGCGCGCGCAGAGCAGCGGCGTCAGCGCAACCGTCATGGGCAGCTTCAGGGAGCCCTGGGCGCTCGAGTTTCTGCCGGATGGTCGCGCGCTTGTCACGGAGAAAGCTGGCGCGCTGAAGCTCCTCGCAGGCCCGAACCAGATCCATGACATCAGCGGAGTGCCGGCTGTCGCTTACGGCGGGCAGGGCGGACTCGGCGACGTCGTGCTGCATCCGAATTTCGCCAGCAACCAGCTCGTCTACATCAGTTACGCTGAATCGGGCAGCGGCGGCACGACCGGTGCAGCGGTCGCGCGTGCGCGCCTGCAGCTGACGAGCACCGGCGGCTCGCTCAGCAATATCGAGGTGGTCTGGCGCCAGGTGCCGAAGGTGGTCGGCAATGCGCATTACAGTCATCGCATTGCGTTCGACAGGGAGGGCTACCTGTGGATCAGCTCGGGCGAGCGCCAGCTGATGATGCCCGCGCAGCAGATGGACAACAATCTCGGCAAGATCCTGCGGCTGCGCGACGATGGTTCGGTGCCCGCCGACAATCCCTTCGCGCATCTCGGCGGTGTCAGCGCGCAGATCTGGTCGCTCGGGCATCGCAACGTACTCGGTCTCGCCTTCGATGAGCTTGGCAGGTTGTGGGATGTGGAGATGGGGCCAATGGGTGGCGATGAGCTGAACCTGATCGTGCGCGGCGGCAACTACGGCTGGCCGCTCGTATCGAACGGCAGCCATTATGATGGTCGCGACATTCCCGACCACTGGACCCGGCCCGAGTTCAACGCACCGCTGTTGTCGGCAAATCCGGTGGTGTCGCCATCGAGCCTGATGTTTTACAACGGCCGCGAGTTTCCCGAGTGGCAAGGCGATGCCTTCGTCAGCGGCCTGACTTATTTCACCGTGTCACGCATCGAGTTCACCAGCGTTGACCGTGCGCGCGAAGCGCAGCGCTACCGCTTCGGTGCACGTGTGCGTGCGGTGGAGCAGGGGCCGGAAGGCGGGATCTGGTTGCTCGAGGATGGCAATGGCGGACGGCTCATTCGCTATACCAGCGCAGGCCAGTAACGAGTCCGGACTTGCAGCGAATCATGTGCGCGGCTCGAAGGCATAAACAAGGTCGGGGTCGGGCGCTACAAGGCGCCTGGCGCGTTTCGGCCAGTCGAGCCGCTGCAGGATATCGCGGATCACGTTGAGTCGCGTCGCGTGCTTGTCGTCGGCCTCGACGATGATCCACGGCGACGCAGCGGTATGGGTGCGCTGCAGCATCGCCTCTTTCGCCACCGTGTAGTCGTGCCAGTGTTCCATGGCGCTTGCGTCAATCGGGCTTATCTTCCACTGCGTCAGCGGACTCTTGCGACGTTCCGCCAGGCGCCTGCGTTGCTCATCGCGGGTAATGTCCAGATAGTACTTCAGCAGGATGATGCCTGAATTCAGCAGCAGCAGTTCGAAGTCGTTGACCGTGCGCATGAAGGTTTCGTATTCCGCGTCAGAGCAGAAACCCATGACCTTTTCTACGCCAGCGCGGTTGTACCAGCTGCGGTTGAGCAGCACGATCTCGCCGCGCAGCGGGAGCTGCGTGACATAGCGCTGAAAGTACCAGGCGCGGGTTTCGAGCTCTGTGGGCTTGCCCAGTGCTACGACGCGCGTTTCCCTCGGGCTCAGGTGTTCGGTTATGCGTTTGATGGTGCCGTCCTTGCCGCTCGCATCCCGCCCCTCAAATAAAATCAGGATTGCGGCTCCCTTGCTGATGACGTGTCGTTGCAGCTTTACAAGCTCGACCTGAAGCTCGCGCAGTTCTGTTTTGTAATCCGGTTTGGTCGTCTTCTTCATGGCTACACTCGTCGGGTGGTCGGTCTTCCTTACCCTGTATCGAACCACCCCAGTGTCGCATATCCGCTTTGCCATAATCTTGTCGATCGCCTCTGCCGCCGCCTTCCGGACCTCCACGATTTGTGCTGGAATGCGGTCCAGCTTTTGCCAAATACCGAAGGGGAACAAAGCGCATGAACCACTACCAACGCCTCGCCTGTTTATTGCTTGCCGCGTCAGCCTTGCTGACTGCATGCTCAGGCAACGACGAGAGCCGCACGGCTGACACCAGCGCCGCAATGCCCGCAACGCCTGCCGCCGCACCGGCCGCCGCAGCCGCGCCGCCTGTAGAAATTCCCCCGGTGACCATCGCGGTGACGCAAAGCGATACAAGCAGCATTCCAGCCGACGTCAGCGCGAAGCTGATCGAGATCGGCGCGAAGAACGACATCCCCGGCACTTCGGCGCTGTACGCGCCAGCCTTCCCCGAAGGTTTTCTCGCTGACATGAATGTGGCGCGCGATGTTTCCTACGGTCCGGCCGAGCGCAACATCCTCGACGTCGTTACCGCAAAAAACATGGAACCGAACCAGCCGGTCATCATTTTCGTGCATGGCGGTGGTTTCGGTGGGGGCAACAAGAGCGCAGGCAATTCGCCGTTCTACGACAACATTCCGTACTGGATCGCGTCGCAGGGCCTCGTTGGCGTCAATATCAACTATCGCTACGCGCCGGCCACGCAATGGCCGGGCGGCATCGAAGACCTGAACCTGTTGGTGGAATGGGTGAAGACGAATATCGCGCAATACGGCGGTGATCCGAACCGTATCTTCTTCTGGGGCAAGAGCACGGGCGCCTCGCACGTTGCCGACTACCTGGCCGAGCGCGCGAAGCAGGGCCAGCCGAGCGGCATCGCCGGCGCAATCTTTACCTCGGGTTCCTACGCGCTCGGCGACACGCCGCTGTGGAACAACTACTACGGCGACGATGTGAGCCTGTATCCGGAGCGCAACGCATTGCCGAATCTCGTCAACACCGATGCGCCGCTGCTCGCGACCTATGCCGAGTTCGATGGCGATCAGTACAAGCAGCAGTTTGCTTTCCTCGTCAATGCAATGACAGAAGCAGGCAAGCCGATCGAAATGTTGCACCTGCAGAACCATTCGCATATGTCCGAGACTTACGCCGTCGGTAGCGTCGATGAATCACTGACTGGCCCGGTGCTCGACTTCGTGAAACGCCACAGCGGGAATTAGCAGTACAACCCCCCTCGGCATCGTCAGCGATCGCTGCCGAGGGTTTTTCCGACCCATCACAAGAAAAGCACGGAGATGCATTATGAGTAGGGGATCACGCAGGTTTGCTCTGGTTCGTCCTGTCCTTGTCGTGGCGCTGGGCGCGTGCCTCGCCGCGACAAATCTATCCGCCCAGTGGTTGAGCGTCCCGACTGCTGGCGCGCCAAGAGTCGACGGCAAGGTTGACATGGCAGCGCCCGCGCCGCGCTTGCCGAACGGCAGGCCCGATCTCTCGGGTATCTGGATCTCCGATCCCACGCCGGTGGGCCAGGAATCGCCGAGTAGCAGCGACGGTCTGTCGAGCGGACGCCACATGCAGGACATGGGCGTCGACATGCCCGATGGTTTGCCCTACCAGCCCTGGCTCGTGCCGCTCGTCGAGGAACGTACCGCCAACCTCGCGATCGACGATCCGCACATCCGTTGCCTGCCTGACAACTTCTTGCGCGCGTATGGCCTGCCGCACCTGCTGAAGTTCGTGCATACCCCCGACCTCCTCGTCGTGCTCAACGAAATGAATGCCGGTTATCGCCAGGTGTTCACTGACGCGCGCGCCTTGCCGGACGATCCGACACCCTCATGGCAGGGCTATTCGTCGGCGCGGTGGGAGGGCGATACGCTGGTGGTCGATACGATCGGTATCCGCAACGGCACGTGGATCGACTGGCATGGCAGCGAGCTTACCGAGTCCGCGAAGGTGCGCGAGGAAATCAGCCGTCCCGATTACGGCCACCTCGACATCAAGGTCACTGTCGACGATCCGGGCGCCTATACGCAGCCCTGGTCGGTCACGCTCCGGGAGCGCATCGTCGTCGATGCCGAGCTGATCGATGAAGTGTGCCTGGAAAACGAACAGTTCGTCGAACGCATGAACCTGGAGAACTAGCCCATGAACAGCACTGTCAGAACCGCCCTGCTCGTGAGTCTGCTTGTTGCTGCGCTGCCCGCTATGGCGCATCACTCATTCCCCGCGCAATACGATGCGTCGAAGTCGGTCACGCTGACCGGCAAGGTGACGAAGGTGGAATGGACGAACCCGCATATCTTCATCTACATCGACGTGCCCGACGCGGCCACGGGCGCGGTCGTCAACTGGGCGCTCGAGCTCGGCGGTCCGAATGCGCTGCTGCGTCTTGGCTGGAAGCGCGATTCGCTGAAAGCCGACGATCTCATCACGGTCGAAGGCAGTCTCGCGCGCGATGGCAGCAAGCTCGCGAACGCGCGCACGATCCTGATGGAAGCCACCGGCAAGACGATGCTTTCGGGTTCGAGCGGACCCTGAGCCGCTGCGCTGCTGTTGCTGGCGGCGCTAGCGACACAGCGTTGTGCCGACCTAGCGCCTGAAGGTCCAGTAGCGGCCGTCAGGCGTATCTACCGCTTCCAGGCCGAAGCGGTTGTCTGAACGCTGGCCGGTGGCGAGCAGCGCGTAGATGTCCTCCATGATGCGGCGATCCTCCATGAAGTAGGAGTGCCCGAGGAAGCCGCTCGACGCATCTGAGGCATCCACTGTTTCGACGCCAGGCACGATCACGAGGCCCTCGCCCGAGTCGCCGGCGCGCGGATATCCGTTGAAGGTCTTTGAGGCCATCAGCGCGCGGTCACCCGAGGACGCATACAGCGTCACTGGGGTGTAGGCACGCGCGAGGCGCGGGGCAATTTCATGGCGGAAGATATCCGCATCCATGTCCGGCGCCACGAGGATCATCTGCTGTATGCGATAGATATCGAGCGGCCGCTCGGCCGCCACGCTGATATGCGCGCGCGTCGTCGTTGCGCTGCCCATGCTATGGGCGATCAGGACTATCTCTTCGGCGTTCGTGCGGTCGAGCACGTCGGTCAGTACGCGCGTCAGGTGCGTCTGCGACCAGTCGGCATTGGTGGCATCCACCGCATAGCTCATCAGTGAATCCTGCGAGGGCCAGCTGAACAATAGCACCGGCCCGTCGAACTTCAGGTCGGTGGAAAACTGCGCGAGTCCGCGCGTGGCCTCGGGGAAGTCCACGTTGTACCCGTGCACGAAAATCATCAGCCGGTGCTTCGGCGACTGGTCGATCGCAATGTTGAGTTGCTGCAGGAAAACGTTATTGTCCAGCGGCCGCGTGCCGCGCAGCGCAATGTGCTTGCGCTCGTTCTCCGACCATTCGAAGCGGAACATCGACGGCTGTTCGTTGCGCCCGATGACATGGTTCGGTGGAATTGCGATATCGGCGATGCCGAACGAGAGCTCGCCGCGGTCGCGGCCGAAGCGCCCGTTCTTTTCAGCGGCGCGCGTGGTGGCAAAAAACAGCTCGACGGTACGCGCCTGCGGGGCACTTTCATCCGTCGTGCTGAAGCAACCGCCGAGCATCAAGCCGAGCAAGGCCAGCAACATGCCGTGTCGGCGTGAAACCGGGGGCCGGGGCCTGGAGCGGGGGTTGGTTAGGGTCAAACGCAGGAACATCGCGATCTGGCGTACATGGGGAATAGGCCTGCGATTATAACGTGGCAGCCGTGCTATCCCCACCCTGGCGCGACATTGAGTGCGATGAGGGCGGCAGCGGCGCTGGCTGCAACACCCTTGTTACATTTATGCAGGCTTTTCGTCTGTTGGGACCCAGTTGCCATGGATGCCGTATTTCAGCCGCAGCGGTACCCTGATGGTCGCGACCGGGCCTGCTTCCATGTCCTGGGCATCGAGGATGACGAGGTCGCTGCGATGTTCCGCGCGCCGGTTGACGACGGCAAGCAGGTAACCCTCGCCTTCGGGCGCGTGGGCGCTTTTCGGCGCAAACACCGGCTCCTGCGTGCTCGACGTGTCGCCCGCGAACCAGCCTTGGTGCTTGCCGGTGCTCATGTCCATCGTCAGCAGCGTATTGAAGAAGAAGCCCATGATCGGCCCCGCGCGGGCGGCATCGTAGGGTTTGGAAAAATCGCTGGCCTGCATGAATCCGTAGCGATACGGGCGGCCGACGTAGCGGTCGTCACAGTGCGGGAACTCTGCGGCGAGGTTCGACAGTACCGTCGGCACCCCTTTGCTGTTCCTGTCATTCATGTCGAAGCACCAGCGCGTGACCTCGGTGCGCAGGCTTGCCGGTGGCGGCGCGCGGCCATCCTTGTCGGGGAAGAACCAGAATACGTTGTCGCTCGCTACCGGCAGGTCGAGATAGAGCTTGCCGCCATCATCAAAGGCATTGATAACGTGGCCGGGCATGGCATTCGGCGCGCGGAAAATGCGGATGTCCCCGACGTCGCCGCCGCGCGGCACGACGATATAGATCTGCTCGAGCGTGGGTTCCCACTGGAACAGGGCGCCGCCGCGCTTGATGCGCTCGAGGTCCATGACCTGCGGGATCAGCGGCAGCACGAGGTAATGCTCGCTCAGCGCGCACTCGTGGATCATGCCGGGATAGGGCGACTTGAACCAAAGTTCCCAGGTCTTGTTGCCCTGCCTGTCGAAGCTGTAGATCGCGATGTCGTCGGAGGCTTCGCCGCGCGCGGCGTAAGAATAGCCGAACAGTTCGCCGGTGACGGGATCGATCTTTGGGTGCGCGGTGAAGGTCGTCGCCGTCATCTGGCCTTTCCAGTCCCACAGTTGCCGCGTTTCCAGCGTGTGCGGGTCCAGTGCGTAGGGCGGACCGTCTTCCTTCATCGCCAGCAACAGGCCCTGGTGGGAAACCACGTTGGTGTTGGATACGGTGCGCTGCAGGCCTTTGACGCCGGGATCGTCGCTATAGGGATTGCGGTAGTGGCCGAACAGGCCGCGGCGCGCCGCGCGTTCCGCGGCCAGACGCTGCGTCATCACGTAACGCATCTGCATGTCGCAGTAGCCATCGGCGATGCGAAACGCCGTGACCATGCCGTCGCCATTGAAGGGATTGGCATCGCCCATTTTGGGCGGAAAGGCCTGGTCGGGTCCGACGCGATAGAAAGTGCCACGCAGACAGGCGGGAATCTGGCCCTCGACCTCCAGATCGAAGAGCTCGCCCTCGAAGCGAAAGGGCTCGTCGATCGTCATGAAGGTCGGCGATTTTGGGAAGGGCGTCGTCATGCAAGTCTCCTGGCGGCACTGGCGGGCTTGTCGCGGCCAAGCCTATCAGGGTTTTTTGCGGTGATTTTGCCGGGGATCAGCCCAGTGAGATTTTTCCGCGTCGGCCTGCCTACAATGGTGCCATGAACATCCCGCTCAAATCACTGGCCCCGGCCAGCGTTACCTGTAGCACTTGCGCCGCGTGCTGCTGCCGCCTGGAAGTGTTGCTGATTACCGACACCGGCGTGCCAGCGGTCTTCATCGCAGTCGACGAGTGGGGCGGCGAAACGATGCGGCGCCTCGATGACGGCTGGTGCGCGGCGCTCGATCGCAACACCATGCTGTGCACCATCTACGAAAAGCGTCCACTGATATGCCGCGAATTTGCGACTGGCAGCGATGAATGCCTCGCTGAACGCGCGGGCTCATAGCGGCACGTAACCCAGGCCCAGGCGCTGCGGCAAACCTGCAAGGACCCGCGCGTTATTTCCGTTCCGTTATGCCCGCAATCAGCGTGAAGAACAGCGGAATGAAGAAGGTCGCGATGAAGGTAGCGGCGATCATGCCACCGATCACTCCCGTACCAAGCGCGATACGACTCGCCGAACCTGCGCCGCTGCTGATGGCCAGCGGTATGCAGCCCATCGTGAATGCAAGCGAGGTCATGACGATGGGGCGGAAGCGTAGACGCGCGGCTTCCTGCGCCGCGTCGATCAGCGGCATGCCTTCGCGCACGCGGATCATCGCGAACTCGACGATGAGGATCGCGTTCTTGGCCGATAGTCCAATGAGCGTTACGAGCCCGATCTGGAAATAGATGTCGTTGTTGAGGCCGCGCATCCAGGTTGCCAGCAGCGCGCCGAACACTGCGAAGGGAACCGCCGTGATGACGGCGAGCGGAATCGACCAGCGCTCATACTGCGCGGCGAGGATCAGGAAAATCATCACGAAGCCGAAGATGAAGGGCTGTGCGCCGGAGTCGGCAACGCTGACTTCCTGGTACGCGGAGCCGATCCAGCCCAGCGCATATTCCGCGCCGAGCACTTCATCGGACATTTGCTCCATTGCCGCGATGACCTGGCCCGAACTGAAGCCTGGCGCTGGCTCGGCGATGATGTTGGCCGCCGGAAAGCCGTTGAAGCGCTGGACGTTGTCGGGCCCGATGATGCGTTCGACGCTGACCAGCGAGTTCAGCGGAACCAGTGCGCCGCTACGTGCGCGCACGTAGACCTTGCCAAGATCTTCCGGACCGCTGCGGAATTCGGCTTCCGACTGCAGGTTAACGCGGAAGTTGCGTCCAAGCAGCGTGAAGTCGTTGACGTAGAAGCTGCCGAAGGTCGACTGCATCGTCGTGAAGATGTCGGCCAGCGGAATGTCGAGTGCGCTGGCCTTGTCGCGGTCCACGTCGAGACGATACTGCGGCGTGCTTGTCGACAGGGTTGTCTGCACGCTGGCGAACTCGGGGCGTTGCGACGCGGCTGCGAGGAATTCGTTCGTCTTCGCCATCAGGGCGTCGATGCCGGCGCCGCTACGGTTCTGGATATAGGCTTCGACGCCGCCGGTCATGCTCATGCCGATGATGGGCGGCGGATTGAAGGCCACGACGAGGCCTTCCTTGATGTCGGCGCCCATGCCCATGAAGGTGAAGGCCAGGTTCGGCGCGTCCAGTTCAGGACTCTTGCGCTCTTCCCAGTCGTTGAGGATGACGAAGGACACACCACCGCTCGGCGTGCTGGACTGCGTCAGGATGTCGAAGCCGGCGAAGGTCAGCGCCGAGTTGACGGCCGGATGCTGGTCGATGCGTTCGGACATCTTGTACGCGACCTCGGCGGTGCGGCCGAGCGATGTCGCGGGCGGCATGATGATCGCGACGAGCACATAACCCTGGTCTTCAGCCGGCACGAGCGCCGTGGGCACGCGGTTGAACAAGGTCCACGTTACGCCCAGCAGTGCGGCGACGAGCAAGAGCCCGACAAAGGTACGGCGCAACAGGAAGGACACGCCGCTGACGTAGCCGTCCGTCGCGCGCGTAAAGAAGTTGTTGAACCACACGAGCGGCGCAATCGGCTTGCCGTGATCAGGCTTCAGCAGCAAGGCGCAGAGCGCAGGGGTCAAGGTCAGCGCGACGAAGCCGGAAATCATCACCGACACGGAAATGGTCACGGCGAACTGGCGGTACATGACGCCGGTCAGGCCGCCGAGGAAGGCTACCGGCAGGAACACGGCCGATAGTACGAGTACGATTGCGATCAGGGCTCCGGTCACCTCGTGCATCGCCTGCAGTGTCGCTTCCAGCGGATTCTTGTGTTCGCGCGTCATGATGCGTTCGACGTTCTCGATGACGATGATCGCGTCGTCGACGACGATGCCGATCGCCAGCACCATGCCGAACAGCGTCAGCAGGTTGATCGAGAAGCCGAGCGCCATCATGCCGGCGAAGGTGCCGATGATCGCGACCGGCACCGCGAGCAGCGGGATCAGCGTGGCGCGCCAGTTCTGCAGGAACATGTACACGACGAGCACGACGAGCAGCATTGCCTCGAATAAGGTGATGACGACTTCCTCGATCGACACGCGCACGAACTGCGTGGTGTCGAAGGGAATTTCGTAGAACAGGCCATCAGGGAACTGCAGCGCGAGCTCGGCCATGCGCGCCTCCACGAGATCGGCCACCGCCAGCGCGTTGGCACCGGGCTGCAGGTAGATGCCGATCGGCACCGAGGGCCGCGTGCCTTCGAGCGCGGTAAAGCTGTAGTCCTGCGCGCCGAGTTCGATGCGCGCGACATCTTTCAGGCGCAGCGTGGCGCCGTCGGGGCTCGCGCGCAGGATGATCTCGCCGAACTCGGCGGCGTCGGTCAGGCGGCCCTGCGTCGACACGCTGTAGGTGTACACCTGGTCGGGCGGCGAGGGCTCGGCGCCGAACTTGCCCGCTGCAAACTGTGAATTCTGTTCACGGATCGCCGCGGCGACGTCGGTGACCGTCATGTCGTACTGCGCGAGCCGGTCGGGGCTCAGCCACACACGCATCGCATAATCTTTCTGGCTGAACAGCGAGGCCTGGCCGACGCCGGGAATGCGTTTGAGTTCGTCGATGACGTTGATCAGCGCGTAGTTGCTGATGTACACGTCGTCGAATTCGGGGTTGTCGGAAGTCAGCGACACGGCCTGCAGGATCGCCGTCGACTGCTTCTGCACGCTGATGCCGAGCCGGCGCACTTCTTCGGGCAGCCGCGCTTCGGCGGCGGTGACCTGGTTGCGCACGTTGATTGCGGCCTGGTCGGGATCGGTGCCGAGTTCAAAGCTGACATTGATCGTGACCACGCCGCTCGAGGTACTCGTCGAGCGCATGTAGATCATGCTGTCGAGGCCGTTGACCGATTGCTCGATCGGCGCGGCGACCGTTTCCGCCAGCACTTCCGAACTGGCGCCGGGGTACGTTGCCGTGATCAGGATCTCCGGCGGCACGATGTCGGGGTACTGCTCGATGGGAAGATTGCGCAAGCTCAGCAGGCCCGCCAGCACGATGATGACCGAGATAACGCTGGCGAAGATCGGGCGGCGGATGAAGAAGCCTGAAATCATTGGGACTTTCCTTATCGTTAATCCGGCATTCCCGCGCAGGGGAATCCACGCGAACTGTGGGACACCCGCCTGCGCGGGTATGGCGAAACCATCGTAGTGCCTGCAGGCATCTTACTGTGCCGGTGCAGCCGGCGCGGCCGCGGCCTGCGCTTCGACCGGCGTGACCGCCATGCCGGGCGCGACTTTCAACACGCCGTTGCTTAGCACGCGCTGGCCGCTCTGCAGGCCGGACGTGACGAGCCAGTCGGTGCCGACGGCAAGGCCGGTCACGATCGGCGTGAACTGCACCGTGTCCTGCATGTCGACGGTGTAGACGAAGGTGCCCTGCGGACTCTGCAACACCGCGGCCTGCGGCACGAGCAGCGCATTGTCGATGTTGAGGCCCGTTAACTGTACCCGCACGAACTGCCCGGGCAACACGCTTGCCTGCGCATTCGCGAAGGTTGCACGCGCCTGCACCGTGCCGGTCGTGGCGTCGATCGTGCTCGCGGTGAAGTCGACGGTCCCGGGAATCGCGCCGGCGTCGCCTTGCGCCAGCAGCAGCCTGGCGTTCAGTGGCGCAGCGTCGGCCGGGCTGAGCGCGCGCAAGCCTGCGTATTCGCTCTCGGGGATCGAGAACAGCACGTACAGTGGATCGGTCTTGACGATACGTGTCAGCAGGCTTTGCCCTTCACCCGGTCCGACGAGACTGCCTTCGGAAACCGCTTCACGGCTCGTGATGCCGCTGATCGGCGCCGTGACCTTCGTGTAGTCGAGATTGATCTGGGCCGCCTGCTGCTCGCTGCGCGCAACAGCCATCGACGCCTCCGCGAGTTCGAATGCGGAGCGGATGCGATCGTTGTCGCTGGCGCTTATCGCGCCGCGCGCGAACACGGCTTGCGCGCGGTCCCAGTCGCGTTGCGCGGCATCGAGCTGGGCCTGCGCCAGTTGCACGCCAGCCTGCGCGCGTGCGAGCGCGACTTCATAAGGCTGCGGATCGATTTCGAACAAAAGGTCGCCTTCCTGTACCGCCGTGCCTTCCTGGTAATGGCGACGCAGCAGGATGCCGCTGACGCGCGCACGTACTTCGACTTCCTGCGAGCCTGTGGCGCGGCCGGAGTATTCGATATCGAGCGCGACTTGTCGCGGCGCGACCGTGACGACTTCGACTTCCGGTGGCGGAGGAACGCCTTGCGCCTGAGCCTCGAAGCCGGATTCACCGGAGCAGGCAGACAGGCCCAGGCTCAGGCTGGTAACAATGATGCTAAGCCACGATGTGGTGGCGGGCTTGACGTGATTTTGCATGGTTCCTTTTCTCGCAAAGACGGCAACGACCTGGATGGCCCGGTAAACCGGCTGGGCCAGGAGCGGGTGTTTTTCAGAAGCGGGGAGGCGAGCGCATGTTACGTCAAAAAGGCTCCGCAGTGCCGCAACCTCGCAGCGAACTGAGCGCTCGTCGACATCGACGAAGGCATTTCGACATCGTCGTGCAGAGGCCCTGCTCGGGGTATGGAAATAACTCTGCAGAGTATTCAGGGACAGACAGGCCTCGAGCCTGGGCGCAGAGTGCCCCCTATAAAGGTTCATATAAGGAACAAACATGCACTGGGGCATAGCCTTGGTCATCGTGCTCGTTGTCGCCATCGCCGGCCTGCTGCTGGCCAACTTCATCGGTGGCGAAAAGAAGATCACGCGCAACATCGAACGGCACTGCAGGCTCGAAGACGCGCGTTTCCTGGACGAACTGGGCCTGCTGCTAGGGCCGCCGTTCATGCAGGGCACGAAAGTACGCACGCTACTCAATGGCGACACAATCTTTCCGTCGATGCTCGCGGCGATTCGCGGCGCGCAGAAGTCGATCACTTTCGAGACCTATATTTACTGGGCGGGCGCTATCGGCCGCGCCTTCGCCGAGGCATTGGCGGAACGTGCGCACAGGGGCGTCAGGGTGCATGTCCTGCTGGACTGGGTCGGCAGCGCGACGATGGATACAAGCCTGATCGCGCTGATGACCGATGCCGGCGTCAAGGTATGCAAATTTCACCCGCCGCGCTGGACGAAGCTCGGCCGCATGAACAATCGCACGCACCGCAAGTTGCTGATCGTCGATGGCCGTATCGGCTACACAGGGGGCGTTGGCATTGCGCCGGAGTGGACGGGGCACGCGCAGGATCCGAAGCACTGGCGCGACACGCATTTCGAAGTCGAAGGGCCGGTGGTGGCGCAGATGCAATCGGTATTCATCGACAACTGGGTCAAGGTCACCGGCGGCGTGTTGCTTGGCCCCGACTATTTCCCCGTGTTGCACGAAGCCGGACCCGGCCTCGCGCAGATGTTCAGCAGCTCTCCGAGCGGCGGCAGTGAAAGCATGCAGCTGATGTACCTGATGGCGGTGACCGCCGCGTCGCGCACCATCGACCTGTCGGCCGCTTACTTCGTGCCGGATTCACTGACAATGGACGCGCTGATGGCCGCGATGAAACGTGGCGTCAGGTTGCGCATCGTCGTGCCGGGTAAATACATCGACGCGTCTTACGTACGCCGTGCCTCGCGCGCGATGTGGGGGCCGATGCTCGAAGCGGGCGCGATCATCGCCGAGTACCAGCCGACGATGTACCACTGCAAGGTCCTCATCGTCGATGGCCTGCTGGTATCGGTGGGTTCAACCAACTTCGACAACCGCTCGTTCCGGCTCAACGATGAAGCCACGCTCAACATTGTCGACAAGGACTTCGCCGCCGAGCAGACGGCGATCTTTGAACAGGATCTCGCGCTCGCGAAGCAGATGACCCACGCCGCATGGCGGCGCCGGCCGCTGCGCGAACGCATGATAGAGCGCCTGGCCTCGCTGTTTGGTGCTCAGCTGTAGCCCACAGGCAGGTCGCTCCACGATCGATATAATGGCATGCCATGAACACCCGAAAATCTGCCCACGGACCCTTCGACATCATCGGCGACGTGCATGGTTGCTACGACGAGCTTGTGGCCTTGCTCGCGCTGCTTGGCTATGCGGTATGCAACGACAGCGGCACGCTGCGGCTCGAGCCTCCCGAACGCAGGCGCGTGATTTTTCTCGGCGACCTCGTCGATCGCGGACCGAAAACGCCCGAAGTCCTGCGCCTCGTGATGGACAGTGTCGCGGCCGGCGCCGCGCTGTGCGTCACCGGTAATCACGATGACAAGCTCGCGCGCAAACTGCGCGGCCGCGATGTGAAGATCGCGCATGGTCTGGCGGAATCGCTGGCGCAGCTCGAACACGCGTCGCCCGAGTTCCAGCGCAAGGCGGCCGCGTTTATCGAAGAGCTTCCGGATCACTACGTGCTGGATGATGGCAAGCTCGTGGTTGCGCACGCCGGCCTGCGCGAGGAGATGCACGGGCGCCGCAATGGCGCGGTGCGCGCCTTTTGCCTGTACGGCGAAACGCGCGGCGAAACCGACGACTATGGCCTGCCGGTCCGCTACAACTGGGCGCTCGACTATCGCGGCGCCGCGCTGGTCGTCTATGGTCACACGCCGGTACTGAAGTCTGAGTGGCTCAACAATACGATCTGCATCGACAACGGTTGCGTGTACGGCGGCAAGCTCACGGCGCTGCGTTATCCGGAACGCGAACTCGTGTCGGTGCCTGCCGCGCGGATTTACTACGCGTCCAACAAACCGCTCGGGCACGCCATTGCCCGCGGCCGCGAAACGCCGTAGCGCCGCGGCTCAGGGCACGAAGCCGTACGCGCCATAACGCAGCGAACAGCCGAAGAAGCGCCGGATCGCGCTGTTCCAGCGCCGCGATATGCGTGCGCGCCACGGGTGCCCCGCCGGTTTGAATGTACGCCGACTTTGCACTAGGCTCCACCCACCAGTCACCGCTACTCGACAACAGGGGAATCCCATGATCACCAGGTACCGCGGCATCGTCCGTGCCCTCATCGCAAGTGCAGTTTTCCTGGCGCCAGCCGTGGCGCTGCAGGCGCAGGCCCAGGATGTCACGATGGAAACGCTGCTCGACCGCATCCAGGTCGAGGACTTCCTGACGCGCTACTACTACGAGCTGTCCGAAGGTGAAACCCGCGCGCTGTCCGAGTACTTCACCGAGGATGCCCTGCTCGATGTCGACGGCATGGTCGCCACCGGCCATGCGGAAATCGCCAAGCTGTATGAACGGCCCGCAGGCGCCGAGCCGGAACCGAACGCGCAGGCGCGCCGTGGCCATATGTTGCTGACCAACCCGGTCATCGAGATCAAGGGCGACAGGGCAATCGCGCACGTGATCTGGACCGGCGTCATGAACGAAGGCGTTGGCAAAGCCCCGGCGCTGTACGAGCAGGGACGCGAGGACACCGAACTGCGCAAGGTCAACGGCAAGTGGCTCATCAGCAAGCGTTACATCAGCTCCGACAGCGGCCTGCCGGACAAATTCGACGCCACCTACGAACCCCGCGGCAACCCACTGGCCGAGTAAGGCTGCTGGCAAGACCTTCGGCGACAGCCAGACTTGCTGTTCGTCGAGGGCCACTGGGTGCGCTTGATTTTTGCGGGATCGCCTGTGGTTTTGCCCCTGTCTTTGAGGAAAGAAGGTGCAAGTTCAGTGCGCGATGGACGCACCCCAAGCGTTTGTTTATCCTTCCTTTTCTTGACTTGAACGGTGGTCATTTTTCGCCAGGCAAAGTCGAATCGAACCGACAGCAGAATGGGGAAGTCATGCACAAGAGCCGATTGTTTTCCGAGGCCCGAGTTCTTTCCAAAACCCGCCTTGCACTGGCCTGCGCGTCATTGGCAGGATTGGGCTTCGTGCCGGCGGCATATGCCGCCGAAGCCGAGACGCTGAACAGTCTCGTGCAGACCTACTGCGTGGGTTGCCACAACCTCGATGACTATTCCGGCGGACTCGATCTCGAAGCGATCGACCTGACGCATCCCGGCGCGAATGCCGAACTGTGGGAAACCGCCATCGTCAAACTGCGCGGCCGCCTGATGCCGCCGGCAGGCCAGGAGCAGCCGCCGCAGGAGCAGATCGACACGGCATTGGCCTTCCTCGAAAGCTCGATCGACGCCGAAGCGGCGAAACGTCACGTTGGCCATGTGCCGATCCAGCGCCTGAACCGCACCGAATTTGCCGCGTCCGTCAAGGATCTCCTCGACGTCGAAGTCGATCCCGAGCAGGTGCTGCCGAGCGATATCGAAGTCGAAGGCTTCGACAACATCGCCGGCGCGCTCGGCATTTCGCCATCCTTCCTCGAGCAATACATTTCCGCCGCGCGACGTGTCGCAGAACGCGCCGTCGGCCAGCCCCTGCCAAAGCTCGCGACCACCTTCTACGCCGCCAATGGCGGCGGTGGCGGTGGCCCGGGCTTCAACAACAGCCAGGTCAATCATCGTGACAAGTTCCCGCTCGGCACGCGCGGTGGTGTCAACTTTACGCACGTGTTCCCGGCTGATGGCGAGTATCGCCTCGACTTCCTCGATGCCGACAACCTCAACGCGGGCCTCTATCCCTTCGGCATGCTGACGGAAGCGACGCTGGTCATCCTCGTCGATGGTGTCGAAGTGGCGCGTCGCGATGTCGGCGGCGCCGAAGATCTCGCGCTGACCGACCGTCTCGCGCAGAAAGGCCGCGAAGCTATTGTCGAAAAAATGAAATTCACCTTCCCAGTGACCGCCGGCAGGCATGAGATAACCGCCACGTACATCGAGCGTTCATGGGCCATGAGCAACGATCTCGCTGGCGGCGGCCGCATTGGCGACATGCCGGTCGTCAAGGGCGGGATGGAGATTTCCGGGCCCTTCAATCCGGCCGGTCTTTCGAAGAGCGACAGCCGCGCGAAGATTTTCATTTGCGAGCCACGCGAAACCGCCGAGGAGCGTCCTTGCGCCGAAGACATCGCCCGCGATCTCGCCACGCGCGCGTTCCGCCGTCCCGTCGGCGATGCCGAACTCGACCTGCTGATGCCCTTCTACGAAGTCGGTCGCGCCGAAGAGGGTGGTTTCGATGCGGGCATCACCGAACTCGTGACCGCCATCCTGTCGAGCCCGGACTTCCTGTTCCGCTCGATCGATACGCCCGAGAGCGAAGGCGCGCGTCCGCTCGACGATCTCGAACTCGCGTCGCGCCTGTCCTTCTTCCTGTGGAGCCAGGGCCCCGATGCTGAACTCATCACGCTGGCCTCCGACGGGCAGCTGTCGGACGAGGCCGTGCTGCAGCAACAGATCGAACGCATGCTCGCCGACGATCGCGCGCGCGCACTCGTCGAGAACTTTGCGCTGGCCTGGTTGAACCTCGATGAGCTGGAGCAGATCGAGCCGACCGATCCAGGCTTCAACGCCGCGATGCGCGGCAATTTCGAAACCGAAATGAGCCTGTTCCTCGAGAGCATCCTGCTCGAGGAGCGCAATGTCAGCGAGCTGCTGGATGCCGACTACACCTTCGTCAACGAAGCGCTCGCGCGTCATTACGGCATCAGCGGCGTGTATGGCCCGCAGTTCCGCCGCGTCACACTCACCGATGAAAATCGTTTTGGCCTGCTCGGCAAGGGCGCGATGTTGCTGCGTACCTCATATGGCGACCGCACCTCGCCCGTGCTGCGCGGCGCCTGGGTACTTGATCGCCTGATGGGTACGCCGCCAACACCGCCGCCGCCGAATGTCGAAACCGACCTTACCGCACAGGAAGGCGCGCCACCGACGACGGTTCGCCAGCGCCTTGAAGCGCATCGCGAAAACCCGACCTGCCAGGGCTGCCACGGCCTCATCGACCCCCCCGGCCTCGCGCTCGAGAATTTTGACGTGACCGGACGCTGGCGCATGGTTGACGCGCAGTCACGCATACCGATCGATGCATCGACCGTGCTGACGAGCGGCAAGGCGATGAGCGGTCCGGTGGATTTGCGAAACCACCTGATGAGCCGCGCGGACCAGTTCCCGACTACGATCACGAAGCGTTTGATGATGTACGCGCTGAACCGCGAAGTGGAGTACTACGACATGCCGCAGGTGCGCGCGATCGTGAAGAACGCTGAAGCCAACAACTACACTTTCGCATCAATCGTGGCCGGCATCGTCAATAGCGATGCGTTCCGCATGCAGGGCGCCGAGGAGGCAGTCGCGGCAGTCGCCGAAGTCGGCGCTGAAGCCGTCGCAGCAACGCAGATAGCCGGCGCGGCGACGGGGTCAGATCCCAATTTCCCTGAGTAGATATTTGAATGCAGATTGGGGTCGCGAGGAAATTGGGCTCTGACCCCATTTAGAACAAAAACAAAATACCGAGGAGAAACACGATGGCGCATTTCATAACGAAGAAACATCTCTCCCGTCGCACCTTGCTGCGCGGCGGCGCCGTGGCCCTTGGCCTGCCACTCCTCGACGCGATGGTGCCTGCCAGCACGGCGCTCGCGCAGACGGCCGCGAATCCGAAAATGCGCGCGGGCTTCTTCTACCTGCCGCACGGCGCGATCATGAACAACACGCCCTTCGGCAAGGAAGTGGATGCGTGGACCTCGAGCGGCGCCGGCGCCGATTTCAAGCTCGGCCAGATCCTGCAGCCGCTCGAAGGCCTGAAGAACTACGTGACGACTTTCGAGAATCTCGAGAACACGGCCGCTGGCGGCTCGGTGCATACGCTGAATCCCGCCACGTGGCTGTCCTGCGTGCGCCCCGATACCAGCGCAAAAGGCGCGTCGATGTCCGTAACGCTCGACCAGGTCATCGCGCAGAAACTCGGCCAGGAAACCGCGCTGCCTTCGCTGGAGGTCTCGTCCGAGACGACGATCCAGGTTGCCGCCGGCAACGGCGGTTTCTATGCCGTGACGACATCGTATGCCGATGCCAACACGCCGCTGCCCATGGAATTCAATCCGCGCAAGGTGTTCATCCAGTTGCTCGGCGAGGGCGACACCGCCGCTGAACGCGATGCGCTGATCCGCAAGAACGGCAGCATCCTCGACATGATCGCCGAGCGTACGCAAAGCCTGCGCAGCGAACTCGGTGCCGGCGACAGGATCGTGCTCGAAAGCTATCTCGATACCGTGCGCGAAATCGAACGCCGCGTCGACATGGCCGGCGCACGCGATCTCGCCAGCATCGAAGTGCCGGACGCTCCTGTCGGCGAACTCGATAATTTCGACGAGCAGGTCAAGCTGATGTTCGACCTGATCGCGCTTGCGTACCAGGCGGACCTGACGCGCGTCGCGACCTATGTCATGGTCGCCGAAGGCACGAACCGCACCTATAACCATGTCGGCGTGCCGGATTCCTACCATCCCGTCAGCCATCACTCGAACGACCGCGAGCGCATCCGCAAGCTGACGATCATCCAGCGCTACCACATGGAACGCTTCGCCGCGTTCCTGCAGAAGCTCGCCGATACGCCGGACGGCGACGGCAGCGTGCTCGATCACTCGCTGTTTCTCTATGGTTCGAACATGGGCAACAGCAACCAGCACGACAACTATCCGCTGCCGGAAATCCTCGTTGGTGGTGCCAACGGCAAACACGTCGGCGGCAAGAACCTGATCCTGCCGGAGCGCACGCCGCTGGCGAACGTGCACCTGACGATTCTCGACAAGCTGGGCATCGCACAGCCTAGCTTCGGTAACAGCACCGGCCTTCTTTCCCAGGTATGAGTCGCGGAACTTTGAGCATGAAAATTTTCGATCGCAGAACGCTTCTGAAGGCCGGTCTGGGCACGATGGCGGCAGCCGTCATCGCGCCGTACGCACGCGCGCAATCGACGCTGCCGACGCAGGCGCTGGCCGGCAAGGTGAGTCTGATTGCCGGCGCTCCCGGCAATGTCGTGGCCCTCAACGCGAGCGACGGTGTCGTCCTCGTCGACAGCGGCTCGGCGGAGCTGGCGGCCGCGATCAAGGCCACGCTCGACGGCGCTTCTGTGCGTACGCTGTTCAACACGCACTATCACCGCGACCAGAGTGGCGGTAATGCGCTGTTCGCGGCCGACGGCGCGACCATTCACGCGCACATCATTACCAAACAATGGTTGTCTGCCGACTATTACGAGCCCACCGAAGATCGCTGGGAGCCAGCGCTGACCGAAGCTGCGCGCCCGACCGAGAGTTTCCGCCTCAAAGGCGAGCTGAGCGCGGGCGATGAAAGCATTGAGTACGGCTACCTGCTCGAAGCGCATACGCGCGGCGACATCTACGTGTATTTCCGCGATTCAAACGTGCTGGCGGTTGGCGACGTTGCGTCGCCCGAGCGCGATCCGGTGCATGACTGGTTCGCCGGCGGCTGGCTCGGCGGCCGTGTCGATGCCATGGACGACCTGCTCGCGCTGGCGAACGACGCGACCCACATCGTGCCGGCTTATGGCCCGGTGATGACAAAAGCGCAGCTGCAGGCTGAACGCGACATCATGGCGCACCTGTATGACCGCACCACGCTGCTGACGACACAGGGCAATAGCGCGCGCGACATGCTCGACGCCGGCGTGCTCGATGAAGTCGAACGCAAGTTCCAGGATCCCTACAAGTTCCTCTATGACGTCGCGAAGAGCAACTGGGCGCACTACACCAATTTCGGCGGCAACATAGTCTGAGTTTTTTTAAATGGGGTCAGAGCCCTATTTCCGTTAACTATTGCTGAGTGTATCTACTTTGGTTCGGGGAAATAGGGCTCTGACCCCATTTAAAAGTCCCGGACGGGTACCGATCCCTGTTGCCTGAGCATTTCCATAACAAGAACATTTAGTCGCGGGAAATAGGGCTCTGACCCCATTTACCCCCAGGGAGAAGAACATGAAAAACAGATTGGTAGCTGCAATAGCCTTGCTGTCATGCGCGCTGACCTCGTCCGCATTCGCGCAACAAACCCTTGTCGACCTCGTCAAGGCCGGCCAACGCGAAGCCGTGCTCGCGGCCATTACCTCACCCGATGTCGACGTCAACATCCCCGCAGCCGACGGCTCCACCGCGCTGATGTGGGCGACCTACAGCGTTGATCATGAGATGGTGAAGGCGCTGATCGAGCGCGGCGCCAACGCTGACCTCGTCAGCAACTTTGGCTCCAGCGCCTTGATCGAAGCGGTCAAGCTCAGCGACATCGAACTCGTGCGCATGCTGCTCGAGGCCGGCGCTAATCCCGACTCGCCGAACCAGGACAACCAGACTGCACTGATGCTCGCGGCGCAGCTCGGTTCGCTGCCGATCGCCGAAATGCTCATCGACAAGGGCGCCGATGTGCGCGCTATCGAAAGCTTCCGCGGCCAGAACGCCTTGATGTGGGCCGCGGCCAATAACCGTCCGGACATCGTCGACCTGCTGCTCGAACACGGCGCCGGCGCCGATGTCGCGTTGCGCGCGAAGAGCGATGACTGGGAACGCCAGATGACCTCCGAGCCACGCGCGCAGTTCCGCAATACCGGCGGCCTCACGGCATTGCTGTATGCCACGCGCGCCGGCTGCTATCGCTGCGCGGTGGCTCTTGTTGGCGCTGGCGCGGACATTGACCAGCCCAACCCGGACGGTGTCACGCCCTTGCTGAACGCGCTCGACAATCGCGCTTACGACATTGCAATGTTCCTGCTCGATAAAGGCGCCAGGCACGAGATATGGGACATGAGCGGCCGCACGCCGCTGTATGTCGCGATCGACATGAACTCCTTCCGCCAGCAGGGCGGTTTCGGCGGCGGTGGCGCAGGCGTCAACTTCGGTGGTGTTGGCGGCAGCGCGCTCGGCACTCAGGCAGCGTCGGGCAACCAGACAGTCGTCACGGCGATGGATGTTGCCAATCGCCTGCTCGCGATGGGTGCCGATCCGAATCATGAACTGACCCGCATGCGCCCCAATGGTCCGGGCCGCGGCCGCTTCGCCGACTACATGATGCGCGGCGGCACCAGCGCCCTGCTGACGGCAACGATGAGCTACGACACCGAAGCGATGACGGCGCTGCTCGAACACGGCGCCGAGGTCGATTTGGCCAACGTATTCCAGATCACGCCCTTGATGGCTGCGGCCGGCCTCAGTGGCACCGGTCGTCCCAATAACAACTTGCAGGGCGACATCCAGCCGAAAGTGATCGCAGCGCTCGACGTGCTGCTCGCGCACGGCGCCAACATCAATGCGCAGATCACCGACAGCCACACGAAGACCGCCACGCTCGTGGCCTACGTGCAGGGTCGCGACCAGGAAGGCCGCAGCGCGCTCTTCGGTGCCGCCGAACAGGGTTGGGCGCGCGTCGTGGAGCATCTGCTTGCCAACGGCGCCGACCCGACGCTCAAGGATGCTGCCGGCCTCACTGCACTCGATGCAGCGCTTGCCCCTGCACGACCCGGCCCCGGCGGCGCACCTGGCCCCGCGGCAGAAGGTCGCGCTGCCGTTGCAGCCTTGCTCGCGGAAAAGATGGGATTGCCGGCGCCGGTAATCGGCGAAGCGGCGGCAGCACCCGTCGCCGCGCAGTAAATCAGCGGCGCGCATGATGCGCGCCGTTTCGCCATGCAGTAGCATCCTCGCGCATCCGCAGGAGGAGCCGCTGCATGGCACGCCGCACTAAATCACCGTATCGCAGATCCCGCCGTCGCTCCCCGCTATGGTCGCTCGTGTTGCTGCTCGTCGGCCTCAGTGCTTACCAGTACTACGACCAGGGGCGCATCACCTGGCACGAATTACTCTACGCCGAGGCAGGCGACCTGCTTGCGCAGCTGCAGCTCGAGCCAGGCAGCTCTGCGCCATCCACCACGTCCGCACCATCCATCTCAACATCGTCCACCACCGCAGCGACCAGCTCCGCTCCTGAAGCCGCGGCTCCTGCGACAGCGACTGGTGGCGACGCGCCGGAAGCGCGCATGTCGGGCCGTGT
>JBEGWB010000119.1:0-4735 GCA_041178065.1 Pseudomonadota bacterium
TGATAGTATCAAGTCCCTGTCCGATTGAATTGAGCATATTCGGTCGTCGCGCGAGTCTGTATTCGAGGTACAGCAGGCCCATCATGTAGCGCAGAACCTCGGAAGGCGTGAACACGCTCGAGTTTCCTGTCAGAAGTTCCTGCAATACCTGCAGGCCGAGGTGCATCCTGTCGCTCTTGCCGAATACCTCTTCGGTGTTTTTTGGATGAGTCACCAGCAGGCTGCGCAGCGCAGTATTCAGCTTGTCGTGGGCGACGACGCCGTGGTGGGCGAGCTGATGCACGAGGAATGCGGCCTGGGCGATACCAGCCAGCGCGAGCGTTTGTTCCAGTTGCCGTTCCATCTCAATCCGCCGCAATACGCTGTTCGATAACCCCACCGCCAAGACAGCGATCGCCGAGGTAAAACACCGCCTGCTGCCCCGGCGTCACTGCGCGCTGCGGCTGGGCGAAGTCGACCCGGATTCCGCCGTTGTCCTCGCGCACAACACAGTCCTGGTCTGCCTGCCGATAACGTGTCTTGGCCGTGCACTGCAAGGGCAAGGCTGGATGCGCCGCGTTGATCCAGTCGATGCCGCTCAGCGTGAGGGCGCTGGAATACAGCAAAGGATGCTCGTTGCCTTGCACCACGGTCAACACATTGCGTTCGAGATCCTTGGCAGCGACATACCACGGTGCTTCGTCTCCCCCTCTGACGCCGCCGATGCGCAAACCTTCGCGCTGTCCGAGGGTGTGGTACATCATGCCTGCATGAGTGCCGAGCACTCGACCTTCCGGTGTCTCGATATTGCCAGGCTGCGCGGGGATGTATGTCTGCAGGAAATCACGAAAGCGGCGTTCGCCGATAAAGCAGATTCCCGTGCTGTCTTTTTTGTCGTGCGTGACGAAGCCGTGTTTCGATGCAAGCGCGCGTACGTCGCGCTTGTCGAGTTCGCCGACGGGAAAAAGGCTGCGCGCCAGCTGCGCTTCGTTGACCGCACTGAGGAAGTAACTCTGATCTTTGTTGGCGTCGAGCCCCTTTAGCAAATGCGCACTGCTATCGACAACGGCGCGGCGTGCGTAGTGGCCGGTCGCGATCAGGTGGGCGCCGAGATAGGTAGCGTAGTCGAGGAAGGCCTTGAACTTGATTTCGCGATTGCAAAGGATGTCGGGATTCGGCGTGCGTCCGGCGCGGTACTCCTGCAGGAAATGCTCGAACACATTGTCCCAGTATTCAGCGGCGAAATTCGCGGCGTGCAGCTTGATGCCGAGGGTGGCGCAAACCGCCTGAGCATCGGCAAGATCAGTCTTTGCGGTGCAGTATTCCGTGCCATCGTCTTCATCCCAGTTCTTCATGAACAGGCCTTCGACCTGATAGCCCTGCTCGAGCAATAGCAGCGCCGCCACGGACGAGTCGACGCCGCCGGACATGCCGACCATGACCCTCGTGGAGGATTTGCTCACGGCCCGGGCCTGTGGTGGTAAATTACCGAGAGTGGGTAGCGCGTGCCGCTGAGGTAGTCGCGCAGCACCTTGCCGACGATTGGACTACGGGCGTTGAACCGCGGCGCGAGGATAGTGTCTGCGGCCAGCCAGTGCGCGGCGATGATGCCGGTATCGAGTTGCGCATAGGTGTCATGTTCGAGCGGGCGTGCAACGAAACAATGTCTGATGTAGGTAACGCCGTTCGGGGCGGGGTAGTGATACAGCCCGAGGAAGTGCGTCAATTCCACATGCCAGCCGGTTTCCTCGAAAGTTTCGCGAATCGCGGCGTCGAACAGGCTTTCATGCTCTTCGAGATGCCCGGCCGGCTGGTTGAATACCGTGCGGCCATCGTCGCGTTCCTCAACCATCAGGAACAAATCGTCTTTTTCCACAATGGTGGCGACGGAACTATGTGCTAGCCAGGTCATCTGCGCGGGAAGGGGAGTAGTGGTGAGGCGCGCATGCTACCCGAATTCCGGGCCTTCATAAATGGCGGTTGAACAGGGATAATGCGGGTGAATACGTAAATTACGCTGCCAGATGCAGCTCCAACGCAAAGAAGCACCGAACTTATGGCAACGCTCACACATCTCGATGACAAGGGTCAGGCGCGCATGGTCGACGTCGGCGACAAGGCCGTGACGTCACGCGTCGCCACGGCGGAAGCCGTGATTTCGATGCTGCCGCAAACTTTGCGCATGATCATCGAAGGCGGTCACAAGAAGGGCGACGTGTTTGCCGTGGCGCGGATCGCGGGCATTCAGGCGGCAAAGAAGTGCTCGGACCTGATTCCGCTATGCCATCCACTGCAGCTCAGTAGTGTGCACGTTGAATTGCAGGCCGATGAAAATACCTCCGAAGTGCGTGTACTCGCGACCTGCAAGTTGAACGGCCAGACCGGTGTCGAGATGGAAGCGCTAACCGCTGCGACGATCGCCGCGCTGACTGTCTACGACATGTGCAAGGCGGTGGATCGCGGCATGGTCGTGCATTCGGTTCAGTTGCTTGAAAAAGCAGGCGGCAAGAGTGGGCGGTGGCAGCGTGATGGATCTGCCGCATGATCGACGTGCATTACTTTGCAAGCATCCGGGAAAGCCTCGGTACGGCCTATGAGCAGATCAGCGCAGATGCTGATACTACAAATGTGAGTGCACTTATGGATAAACTGATCGCGCTGCACGGTCCCAAATGGGACCAGGTATTGCGCCAGGGACGGGTATTGATGGCGGTCAACAAGGCGGTGGCGCGCGCTGATTCACTCGTACGCGATGGCGACGAAGTGGCCTTCTTTCCACCGGTGACGGGCGGCTGACATATGAGCCCTGACACGTCAGCACCACGCATCTGCAAAACCCGCATCAGCGTGCAAAGCGCCGACTTCAGCCTGCAGCATGAAGCGGAAGGTTTGCGAATGGACTACGGCATAGGCGCGATCGTCACCTTCAGCGGCCTGGTGCGCGACATGCATGGCGAGCAGCTGATCAGTGGGCTGTTTCTCGAGCATTACCCGGGCATGACTGAAACGAGTTTGCAGGCGATCGCCGCGGAAGCGGAAGGGCGCTGGCCACTGCAGGCGATCACAATCATTCATCGTATTGGTGAATTGAAAGCGGGCGAGCAAATCGTCTTCGTCGGCGTCAGCAGCGCCCACCGCAGTGCTGCGTTCGCGGCTTGCGAATTCATCATGGATTACCTGAAAACCCGTGCGCCGTTCTGGAAGAAGAGCCTGCAGGCGGACGGTGCATGCTGGGTCGAGGCCAAAGACTCGGATGAAAGCGCGTCCGAGCGCTGGCGCCAGAAAGGCGGCTGAGTCAGGTCAGCATACGACTCGCGCCCGGCTGCAGCGCGCCAAGTTCCCACTCGCCGATTCTGACGCGCACGAGACGCAGGGTCGGAAAGCCTACCGCGGCCGTCATCCTCCGTATCTGCCGGTTGCGTCCTTCAGTGATCGTCAACTCGAGCCAGGAGTCGGGCACATTCTTGCGCACCCGTATCGGGGGATCACGCGGCCAGATTTGAGGAGAGGGAAGCAGCCGCGCTTTTGCGGGCAGCGTCATCCCGTCCTTCAGCTCTATACCCTTGCGCAGTTTCGCAAGCGCGGGTTCATCGATAATGCCTTCCACCTGTACCCAATAGGTTTTTGGCGCTTTATGGCGCGGGTTGCTGATGCGCTGCTGCAGGGCGCCATCGTCGGTAAGCAACAGGAGCCCTTCGGAATCGTAGTCGAGCCGGCCGGCGGGATAGACACCTGGAATACCGATGAACGGCTTCAGCGTCGTACGCTGGCCGCCATCGGTGAACTGGCTGAGGACATTGAAGGGTTTGTTGAACAGGACCAGCACTCAGGGGGCCTGATAAAGGAAGGCACGGAGCGCATTGTAACAAAGGTCAGGAACTGGCGGCTGCGACTGCTTCGCCTGTCATGGCGCTAGCGCCTTCACTCTTGATCGCCATAATATTTGCAGCATGCAGCCCCTTGGGACCTTCGATGATGTCGAAGGACACTGCTTGCCCCGCTTTCAGCGTTTTATAGCCTTCCATAGCAATGGCCGAGTAGTGCGCGAACAGGTCGCCACCGCCGCCATCCGGCAAGATGAATCCAAAGCCCTTTGCATTGTTAAACCACTTGACTTGACCAGTACTCATTTACGTTCACCCCCATGCATACTTCAAAAAACTTGCGTGTTGTATCTGCAATCTGCGCCGATAATGAGGCACGCGAAAAGCGATACTTTATTGTTTTAAAGCCAGTTGTTTTAAAGCTATCGACCCGCTATCAGGACTGCTGTTGGGCACCTGCCAGAGCTCTATGGCTCTTTACTGCGTGCGTTTGAGACTGTTTTTTTGACCTGGATGTCCGCTAACGCTGTGCATTTTTTTTACTTATTTGACACCTATATCCCCTTTTTTTGGGGCTGTCAAACTCATTTTATCGCCGACCTTGGTCCTTGATTTCGCCAATTGCTCCTCCATCTAAGGGAGCAAGACGACGGGACACGAGATTAGGTAAAGGTTGGAGACTGTTGATCATGTTATATTTTGCCCGTCGGAGTTCCAGCAGTTCATCAGACACATGACCCATCTCGTAGATTCCTCTTCAGCTTTACGCATTCGCATGACCGGCGACGATAATGAAGCGCAACGTGGGACCGGTATCCGGGAGGCCCTTGCGCCCGATGAAGCCAAGGTCAAGCCGCCGCCTTTGTACCGAGTCATTCTTCTTAATGATGACTACACTCCCATGGAGTTCGTGGTTGATGTACTGCGACGTT
>JBEGWB010000120.1:0-14233 GCA_041178065.1 Pseudomonadota bacterium
GCCGCCAGCAGCTGCGCATGCGAGCCGCTTTCGATGATGCGGCCGTGGTCGAGTACGAGAATGCGGTCGGCGTCGATGACAGTCGACAGGCGATGTGCGATGGCAAGGCTCGTGTGGCCGCGCGCGACTTCGCTCAAGGCTTCGAGAATGCCGCGCTCGGTCTTGCTGTCGAGCGCGGAGGTGGCTTCGTCGAATACCAGTATCGTCGGCCGCTTCAAAATCGTGCGTGCGATCGCGACACGCTGCTTTTCGCCGCCGGATAATTTGAGGCCGCGTTCGCCGACGAGCGTATCGGTGCCCTGCGGCAGGCGCGCAATGAAGTTTTCCAGCTGCGCGAACCTGATCGCCTCCCTGACGTCGTCATCGGAAGCTTCCGGCCTGCCGTAGCGAATATTGTTGAAGATCGTATCGTTGAACAGCACGGTATCCTGCGGAACGATACCGATAGCGCCGCGCAGCGAATGCGTCTGCAATTTGCGCACGTCGGTGCCGCCGACGAAAACGACGCCGCTCGTCGCGTCGTAGAAACGGAACAGCAATTTGACCAGCGTCGACTTGCCCGAGCCGCTCGAGCCCACCACAGCGACCTTCTCGCCCGGTGCGATCGTGAAGCTGATGTCGTGCAGGATTTCGCGCTCGGCGTTATAGCGGAAACTGACATTGCGGAATTCGACGGCGGGCAAGGCTGCGTTTAGTGGCACGGCATCGGGCAGGTCATGGATGCGCGCGTCCGCGCCGAGCAATCCGAATAGCTGCTCGATATTGGTCAGTGCACCCTTGATCTCACGGTACACAAAACCGAGGAAGTTCAGCGGCAGGAACAATTGCAGCATGAAGGTGTTGACCAGCACGAAGTCACCGAGCGACATGCTGCCCGAGGCGACGCCGGATGCCGCCAGCCACAACATTGCGGTCATCGAGGCCGACACGATCAGCGCCTGGCCGCCGTTCAGGGCGAACAGGCTCCAGCGGTTTGCGCGCCGCGCCGTTTCAAGGTTCGCGAGCGCAACGTCGAACTTTTCCGATTCGTATCTTTCGTTGGTGAAATATTTGACTGTCTCATAGTTCAGCAAACTGTCGATCGCGCGGTTATTGCTGGCCGAGTCGGCGAGGTTCACGTCGCGGATGAAGGTCGCGCGGCGTTCGGTGGCAGTGATTGAAAATGCACAATAGACAACGATCGACGCGATGATGATGCCGGCGAAGGCGATGGAATACTGGTTGAGGAAGATGCCGATGACGACGAGCAGCTCGAATATCGTCGGCAGGATGTTGAAGATCATGAAGCGCAGCAGGAAGCTGATGCCCGACACGCCGCGTTCGATGTCGCGCGATAGCGCGCCAGTCCTTCGATTCAGATGAAAATCGAGATCGAGCTTGTGCAGGTGTTCGAATACCTGCAGTGCCACGCGGCGCGTCACGCGCTCGCTGACCCGGCCGAACAGCGTGTCGCGCAGTTCGTTGAAGATGACGTTGAGAAAGCGCGCCACGCCATAGGCGAGGATCAGCGTCGTGACCACGAGGGTCATGCCTGAAACGATGCCAGGTGCGCCTGTAATGCCCGTCTGCGCATCGAGGTCGTCGACGATGTGTTTCAGGAAGAAGGGCAGGCTGATCGTCGCGAGCTTGGCAAAGGCAAGGCACAGGAAGGCGAGCGTAATGCGGCCGCGGAATTCGCGCAGATACGGCGCAAGCAGCCGCAGCACGTACCATTTCATGTCCATGCCGGAGATATCAGTTGGCATTAGCCCTCAGCGAAGCGTGGCGAGACGGTTGCGAATGGAGTTTTCGATGCCGGCGGCGTCGAGGCCGCAGGCTGCGAGCATGTCCGGTGCGCGACCGTGCTCGAGGAAACGGTCGGGAAGACCGAGGTGCATCAGCGACACGACAAGGTTGCGCGCCGCCAGGACTTCGCCGACACCCGCGCCGGCGCCACCCATGACGGTATTCTCTTCAACGGTCACGAGCAGCCGGTGTGTGCCGGCCAGCTCGCTGATCAGCGCTTCGTCCAGCGGTTTGACAAAACGCATGTCGATGACCGTTGCGCCGAGCTTTTCCGCTGCGGCAAGCGCCGGCTGCAGCAGGGTTCCGAATACCAGGATCGCCGCGCCCTGGCCTGCGCGCACCGTGCGGGCCTTGCCGATGTCGAGCTTGCGTAGCTGCGTATCGAGTGCAATGCCGGTCGCTTTGCCGCGCGGGTAACGCACCGCGGCGGGACCCTTGTGATGAAAGCCCGTGTACAGCATGTGCCGCGCTTCGTTTTCGTCACTCGGCGTCATGACGATGACGTTTGGCAGGCAGCGCAGGTAGCTGAGGTCGAAACTGCCCGCGTGCGTGGGGCCGTCTTCGCCGACGAGGCCGGCGCGATCGATGGCAAACAGCACGTCGAGATTCTGCAGCGCAACGTCATGCACGACCTGATCGTAACCGCGCTGCAGGAAAGTCGAGTAAATCGCCACGACCGGCTTGAGCCCTTCGCAGGCGAGGCCCGCGGCAAAGGTGATTGCATGTTGCTCGGCGATGCCGACGTCGAAGAAGCGGTCGGGGTATTGCTCCTCGAACTTGCGCATGCCGGAGCCTTCGCCCATTGCTGGCGTGATCGCCATCAGCGTGTCTTCCTTCGCCGCCATCGTGCACAGCCAGTCGCCGAAAACCTGTGAGTAGGTCGGTGTCTTGTCCCTGGCCTGGGTCTGCGCCGCTTTCGATTCCATCTTGTTCAGCGCGTGCATGCCATAAGGATCTGCTTCCGCAGGCCGGTAGCCTTTGCCCTTGCGCGTGACGACATGCAACAGGCGTGGACCTTTCAGTTTCCTGATGTCGCCGAGGATGCTGACGAGTCCGTTTACATCGTGGCCATCGATGAGCCCGAAATAGGTAAACCCGAGCTCTTCGAAAATCGTCGCCGGCGACACCATGCCCTTCATGTACTCCTCGGCGCGATGCGCAGCCTTCCATACCGGCGGCAGCGCCGACATCACGCGCTTGCTGCCGGCGCGCAGGAAGTTGTATGGCTTGCTCGCCCACATGCGCGCGAAGTAACTGGATAGACCACCGACGTTGCGCGAGATCGACATATTGTTGTCATTGACGATTATCAGGATGTCATTATCCAGCTCACCGCCATGGTTCAGCGCCTCGAAGGCCATGCCGGCGGTCAGCGCGCCGTCGCCGATGACGGCCACGACCTTGCGTTCACTATGCTGCTTTTGCGCCGCGACCATCATGCCGAGCGCGGCGCTGATCGAGGTGCTCGAGTGGCCGACGCCAAAGGTGTCGTACTCGCTTTCGGCGCGGCTGTTGAATGCCGCAAGACCGCCGGGCTGGCGCATCGTCAGCATCTGTTCGCGGCGGCCGGTGAGGATCTTGTGCGGGTAGCTCTGGTGACCGACGTCCCAGACAAGACGATCGTGCGGCGTGTTGAAGACGTAATGCAGCGCGATCGTCAGTTCGACCACGCCGAGGCCGGCACCGAAGTGGCCCCCAGTCTGCCCAACGGAATAAAGCAGGAACTCGCGTAATTCGCGCGCGAGCGCTTCCAGCTGCTCCGCTTCCAGCTGACGCAAATCAGCAGGACTGTTCACGGCGTCGAGCAGCGGTGTCGAGGGGCGGGTTACCGGGATTTCGTCAAACATCAGGTTGGGGATTCAGCGCGGGCCGGTGGTGTTACCGGCAAGTTCAAAGGCCGCCATTCTAGCGCAAAGCGCCCGCGAGGGCTGCCTTCAGGACTGTCTGCGGATCATCATCCGGGCGAGGGTGCGCAGATTGTCGGCTTCGCGACCGAACTGAACCAGTGCCTGTTCAGCGCGTTGCGCCGTTTGCTCCAAGCGGTCCCGGGCGCCGGCGAGACCCAGCACCGAGGTGTAGGTGGGTTTGTTATGCAAGGCATCTTTGCCCTGTTGCTTGCCGCTGACCGCGCTGGTGGCCTCAACGTCGAGGATGTCGTCGCCGATCTGGAAGGCGAGTCCCGTCAACCGGGCGAATTCGCGCAAGGCACCCAGCTTGTGCGCGCTGACGACGTTGCTGCTGAGGGCGCCGAGCACGACGCTGGCTGTGATCAATGCGCCGGTTTTCAGGGCATGCATGTGGCCAAGTTCAGTCTCATTCAAGCGCAGGCCGGTCGCTGCAATATCGATGGCCTGGCCGCCGACCATGCCCTGCGCGCCACTCGCGCGCGCGAGTTCCGTTAGCATTTGCAGGCGTGTCCCATTACCCGTTGCAAGCCGCGGAGACACGGCGATCAGCTCGAAGGCCCGTGCCTGCAGGGCGTCTCCCGCCAGAATTGCCGCGGCTTCACCGAAGGCGACGTGGCACGTGGGCTTGCCGCGGCGCAGCACATCATCGTCCATCGCGGGCAGGTCGTCGTGAATCAGCGAATACGCGTGAATGAGTTCGACGGCGCAGGCCGCGATGTCGGCGGCGGTATAGTCTGCGCCGGCCGCTTCCGCCGCCGCATAGGCCAGCATCGGACGCAAACGTTTGCCGCCGCCGAGCACGGCGTAAGCCATCGGCTCGGCAAGCGATGCGGGGGTGCCCGGAAGGCGCAGTGCCTGTTGCAGCACACTCTCGATACGGGCCTGGCGTGCGCGCAGCGGCGCCTGAATATCGTCGGATGCGGCAGCCATCGCTAGGGGGCGGCGTCGCCGTCCTCATCATCGCTTTCATAGGGCACGGCTTCGGGCAGCTGGCCCTCCTTGACCAGCAGCTGCACCTTCTGCTCCGCCTGTTCGAGCGCGGCCTGGCATTCGCGCGTCAGCTTGATGCCCTGCTCGAAGGCCTTCAGGGAGTCCTCGAGGCTGAGGTCGCCCTGCTCCATGGCTTCAACGAGGCTTTCGAGGCTCGCGAGAGCTTCCTCGAAATTGAATTTGTTGCCCTTGCGAGTCATGCCTTGTTGCTCCTGGCGGAAGTCGGCGCCCCCGCGTGTTCTGCAGCAGGCTTGAAGCCTGCGCGGCGCTCAAGTCCGAGGGATGCAAATGAATGGGGTATCCGAACCTCGCGGTTCAGACCCGGCCCGCATGCTAAAGCCTCGTTCAGCGCGATACAACCAAGCGCGGGGCTGCGTTAAATCCATATTGTGCACCGGCCGGGGTTCAGGCCTGATTCAGTGATTTTTTTCAATAATCTCCCCAACCTGACAGGAAAGGGAGAACCGGATGAAGTCCCGATGGCGGGTCCGGAAAGCAACTGAATTCCAGCAGGGAAACCCTTGCAGTTGCAGACAGGAGTCAAACAGCGTGGCACAATGCGGCGGCTGGTGCGGGTCAAGAAAGATCGAATAACCAACCCATGCACCGCTTAAGCAAGCCACAGTTTATATTCAATTGTAGTTAACCAGGACCAGTTAGATGGGGACCAAAATGATGAAACGCATTGCATTGACCGGAGCTCTTCTGCTCAGCTCGTTAGTATCTTTCAACACGATTGCCGCGGAACTGTCGCCCGAAGAGCAGGCTGCTGCGAACGTCGCAAACCGTCAGGCCGTATTCAAACTGTTGGCATTCTCCAACGGCGTACTTGGCGGCATGGCTCGCGGCGCTCCCTACGACGCTGACGCCGCCATGCTGGCTACCCAGCGTGTAGAAATGCTGGCTGGCATGATCCCGGCTCTGTTCGCTGCGGATACCACTGGCGTAAACCACGGCGCAACCACGCGCGCTGCCGACACGATCTGGGGCAGCAAAGCTGACTTCGACCAGTTGGCTGCCGACCTCGCTGCTGGCGCAGTTGCCGCACGCGAAATCCTGAGCTCCAAAGGCGCCGAAGGCGTACGCGATGCAGTTGGCCAGATCGGTCCAAAATGCGGCGCATGCCACGACCGTTTCCGTCTCGAGTAAGTGCTTTGCAGTAAGGCTACAAATAAAAAGGCCCCTCTTGAGGGGCCTTTTTTTATGAACTGAATTCAGGGCTACTTGAGAATATCGGGCGCAGTTAGCGTCCTTGGCTTCGAACGCCGCGGGCGCTTATTGAATTCAGGGCTACTTAAGAATATCGGGCGCAGTTAAAGCCCTTGGCCTCCAACACCGCAGGGCTTACTGAATCACTCCGCGCCCTTACTCCGCTGCTGCTTCGCTACGCAGGAAGAAAGTCGCATAGGCATCGCGATCTTCCGGCGTGAGCGTGCTCGTATGTTCGATGACCGCGGCCATTTCGCCACCGACGTAGTCGAAGTTAGCGGTCATACCAAGCTCGAGCAGCGCAACGAAGTCCTCATGTCCGTAGGCTGAGAGGCCTTCGGCGTCGATCTCCGGCGCAAAATCCGGCACGCCGGCGTATTCCTGGTCGTACTGCATCATGCCGAGACTGTTACGCGGGGTGTGACATTCGCCACAATGGCCCATGACGCGCGCAAGGTAGGCGCCGCGCTGCATGACTGGATCATCGCTGACCGGAGCAGGCGTGCCTTCCATCATCGGCGCAAGGATGTTCCAGCCGGCCATCGTCCAGCGGAACTGGTACCAGGGTAGCTCGTGATCGGTGCGCTCTTGCACGACCGGAGCTAGCGACATCAGGTAGGCCGCAATGTCGAGCACGTCCTGGTCCGTCATGTCCTTGTACGAACGATAGGGGAAAGCAGGCCAGTAGAAACCGCCGCCAGGGCTACGACCCTGTTTGACGGCCGCGAGGAAGTCGCCGCCGGTCCAGCCACCGATACCGGTTTCCGGATCAGGGGTGATATTCGGCACATGGAATACGCCGCCCATCGGCAGGCCAGCGATTTCCAGCCGCGATTCGATGCTGTATCCACCAATCGGCGCGCCAGTATGCTCAGGATCATGGCAGCTGCCACAGCCAGCCGCGTTATAGGCGTAGGCGCCCCGCGCGATGCTGTCGGCATCGGTCGCGATCTCCGGATCATCGACGGAGGGCATGCCGAAAACCCAGTACAACACGCCGAGCAGCACGGCGGCGACGACAACCAGAGGTATGACTTTCTTGTTCATTGATGCGGTCCTGAAGGTACAAAAAATGAATGTTCACACGCGGCGGGGGCCGAAATCTACCGCGAAATATGGAAGGAATGGGCAAACCGTGGGCATTAATCCGCAGCCGGGCCCTGCTCACCCAGCGCACCATCGACGCCCCGTGAGTCCTGTGCTTGCTGGCCGCGTTTGAACGCCAGTTTTTGCGCCTTGCGCGCCGCGATGGCGCGGCTGGCGTCCTCGCCCAGATGCTGTTCACCGCGCTCTGCCGCCAGCTCCACCTGCCTCTGGCGTTCGCGCAGGTTACGCAGTTCGTCCTCCGAATGGCTGCCATGGCAGCGGGGACAGGTGACGCCGTGTTCGTACAGCGGACTCTGCTTGTCGTCCTCGGTGATCGGCAAGCGGCATGCGTGGCACTGATCGTAAGTGCCTTTTTCGAGCGCATGATTGACGGCCACGCGGTTGTCGAACACGAAGCACTCGCCCTGCCACAGCGATTCTTCCGGCGGCACATCCTCGAGATACTTGAGGATGCCGCCCTTCAGGTGGTAGACCTCGGCGAAACCCTGCTCCTTGAGATACGCAGTGGACTTTTCGCAGCGGATGCCGCCGGTACAGAACATGGCGATTTTTTTATGCTTCGCCGACGCGAGATGCTGCTTCACGTAGTCGGGAAATTCGCGGAAGGACTCGGTATGCGGATTCAGCGCGTTCTTGAAGGTGCCAATCTCGACTTCGTATTCGTTGCGCGTGTCGATCAGCAACACATCCGGATCGCTGATCAGCGCATTCCAGGCGCGCGGCTCGACATGCGTGCCGACCTTGCGGCGCGGGTCGATGCCTTCGACGCCCATCGTCACGATTTCCTTTTTCAGCTTGACCTTGGAACGGTAGAAGGGAATGGCAGTGTCGAAGGATTCCTTGTGATCGAGGTCGCGCAGCCGTGGATCGGCTTTGAGCCAGGCGAGCACTGCATCGATGCCTGCGCGCGTGCCCGCGATGGTGCCGTTGATGCCCTCGTGCGCTAGCAGCAGCGTACCTTTGACGCCATGCTGCTGCATTACCTGCAACAAGGGCGTCTGCAATGCGGCGTAGTCTTCGAGCGTGACGAAGTGATAGAGCGCACATACGACGACGGGCGCATTGGTGTGGGACATGGCGATGGTCTCTCTGCAGCGGGCCGGAACGTAAGTCCGGAGCCTTGCTGTATTATAACAGGCGATCCAGCCGGACGAAGGCTGCGGCGTGCGCGGCGGGATCGGCGCCGCCGAGGTGCGGAATCTCGGCAAGCAGCGGGGCATTGAACATGTCGCGCAAGGTATCGCGGTTGCGTTCGTAGTGTTCCATGTGCGGATCGATGCGGTTCGCGATCCAGCCAGCGATCGTGAGTCCATCGCGCACAATCGCTTCACCGGTCAGCAGCGCATGATTCAAACAGCCCAGACGCATGCCGACGACGAGGATCACCGGCAGGTTCAGTTCCTTCGCAAGGTCGGACATGAACTCGCGCTCATTGATCGGCACCCGCCAGCCGCCTGCGCCTTCGAACAGGGTCACGTTTGCACGCAAGCCCAGCACGCCGCGACAGAAGCCGGTCAGCCGCTCGACACGCACCTTGCGTTGCGCGAGTTCGGCGGCGATGTGCGGCGATGCCGGCTCTGGCAGGCAGACCGGGTTGATCTCCTCGTACGACAGTTGCAGCGTGCTTGCGGCCTGCAGCTGCAGCGCGTCGTTGTTGCGCAAACCATCGGCAGCTTGCATGCCGCCCGCGGCCACGGGCTTCATGCCCACGGTCGTATGTCCCGCCGCAGCCGCGGCGCGCAGCACGGCGCAACACGCGAGCGTCTTGCCAATGTCCGTATCAGTGCCTGTAACGAAGAAACTGCGGCGTAGTGCGACGGTCATGCGGGCTTCCGTAAATCGAGGTAATACAGTTCCCATGTCACCGGCACGCCCTGGCCCAGCACGCTGTTGTTACTGAAGGCCTGCTCGGCGCGTGCGAATGCCGCCGGCGCTGTAAGGCCTCTGGCGCGACCGCTGTTCATGTTGTGCGCACCGATGCCTTTCAGTTCCTGCGCAAGCGCACGCAACGAGGCGTAGTAGCGCACTTTCGATTCCTGTTCGAGGCGAATGGTTAAGCCAACGGATTCAGCGGCGGCTTGCAGTACGCCTGCATCGAGGAAACGGTTGGCATGTACGTGCGCATCCGCGGCGCGCCAGGCGGCGTGGAGCTCACGCAAGGTCGCGGGCCCGAAGGTGCTGATCAGCGCCTGGCCGCCGGGACGCAGCATGCGCGCCAGGTCGGCAAATACACGCCGCGGATCGGTGCACCACTGCAGCGTCAGGCTCGACACGGCGAGATCGGCGCTGGCGTCACGCAGCGGCACGGCCTGCATGTCGGCACAGAGCAAGTGAGTACCCTGCGGCGCGCGCATCGCAGTCGCATGCAGCATGGGCAGGGCAAGATCGAGTGCAATGAGATGGGCCTGCGGAAAGCGCGCGCCGAGCTTGCGCGTGCAGTAGCCCGTGCCACAGCCAAGGTCGAGCGCGGTATCGACACGGGTAATGGCGATACTTGCCAGCAAGTGGTCGGCAACGTCGCGTTGCAGGTCGGCAAAATCGTCATAACGTGCCGCAGCCTGGCCAAATGAGCGCGCAATCTGCGTTGGCGAGATACCGCCATGCCCCAGCTGCGCCGGTGTTTGCGCTGCACTCATGCGCGTAACTCCTGCGACGCTGTCAGTGAATTCGACAGGCGTGAGGCGATTCTCTCGAGCGCATTCAACAGCTCGCGGACTTGCGCCGCCGTATGTGTCGCACTGAAACTGATGCGGAGCCGCGCCGTGCCGCTCGGCACGGTCGGCGGGCGGATCGCGCTGACGAGGATGCCCTGCTCTTCGAGGTGCCGGCTCGCGATGAGTGCCGTCTCCGCACTGCCGAGCAGCAAGCCCTGTATCGGGGTTTGCGAATCGGTCAGGGTCAGGCCGAGTCCAGCGCAGCCCTCACGGAACTGATCGATCAGGGCGCGCAGTTGCTCGCGACGCCAGCTGTCCTTCTGCACGAGTCGCAAACTGCAGCGCGTGGCTTCGGCAAGGGCCGGCGGCAACGCGGTGGTATAGATATAGGGACGACAGAACTGGATCAGTGTTTCGATGAGTTCCGCGCTGCCCGCAACGAAAGCCCCCGCGGTGCCGAAGGCTTTGCCAAAGGTGCCGACGAGAATCGTCAGGCGCTGCTCGCCTGTATCACAGCCTTGTTCGCTGAGCACCTGCGCAAGACCACCGCCGCGGCTGCCAAGGCAGCCAAAGCCATGCGCGTCATCGAGCATGACCTGCGCTGCGTGCCGGTCCGCAAGATCGAGCAGCGCGGCGAGCGGCGCAACGTCGCCGTCCATGCTGAACACACCGTCGCTGACGATGAAGCGCTCGCCCTGGGGCGGCGCTTTGTCGAGCAACTCTGCGAGTTTCGCGGTATCGAGATGCGGGTACCGTTTGAACGCGGCGCCGGACTGCAGGCCGCCGTCGAGCAGCGAGGCATGGTTCAGGCGATCCTCGAATACCTGGTCCTGCTTGCCCGCGAGCGCGCTCAACACGCCGACGTTTGCCATGAAGCCGCTGGAAAACACCAGCGCGCGGCTGCGGCCGGTAAACGCCGCGAGCTCTTCCTCGAGCGCGTGATGCGCGCGACTATGCCCCGCGACGAGATGCGAGGCGCCGCTGCCCGCGCCCCAGGCATCCAGGCCACGCTTGAACGCGGCGATGACATCAGGATGGTTGGCGAGGCCGAGGTAGTCGTTGCTGCAGAAGGCCAGCATCGGCTTGCCATTGCTGACAAGCTGTGGAGCCTGCGGTGAGTCCTGCACACGGCGGCTACGGTAGAGATGCTCGGCCTTGCGCGCGGCGAGGCGCGCTTTCAGATTGTCGGCAAAGCTGCTCATGAACCCGCCACGTCAGTGCGTGGAGGCGTCGTAGAACTTCCCCGGCGACCCTGAATGAATCAGCGGCTCATCGCTATCGATCTCGCCCATCTGCAAGGCGTCGCCATGCCGCGCTTCATCTGCCGTGCGTTGTTCAGGATGGATGCCGAGACGTGCAAACAAGCGCATGTCATCGTTCGCCAGCGGATTGGAGGTTGTCAGCAACCTGTCGCCGTAGAAGATGGAATTGGCGCCGGCAAAGAAGCACAGCGCCTGCATTTCATCGTTCATCTGCTCGCGGCCCGCCGACAGGCGTACGTGCGAATGCGGCATCAGGATGCGCGCCACGGCAATCATGCGCACGAAGTCGAAGGGATCGAGGTCGGGCGCATCTTCGAGCGGCGTGCCCTTGATCTTGACGAGGTTGTTGATCGGCACGCTGTCGGGATGCTGGGGCAGGTTGGCCAGCTCGCGCAGGAAGCCGACACGATCGTGGAAGGTTTCGCCCATGCCGACAATGCCGCCGCTGCAGACCTTGATGCCGGCGTCGCGCACATGCGCGAGCGTATCGAGCCTTTCGTCAAAAGAACGCGTCGTGATGATCTTCGCGTAGTACTCGCGCGAGGTATCGATGTTGTGGTTGTAGTAGTCGAGGCCAGCGGCAGCGAGCGCCCGCGTCTGCTCCTCCGACAGCTTGCCCAGCGTCATGCAGGTTTCGAGGCCGAGCGCGCGTACGCCCTTCACCATTTCCAGCACGTAGGGAAAGTCCTTCTTCGAGGGATGCTTCCAGGCCGCGCCCATGCAGAAGCGCGACGCGCCGTTGTCTTTCGCACGCTGCGCTTCGCCGAGTACTTTCTCCACTTCGAGCAGCTTTTCCTTATCGAGTTCGGTGTTGTAGTGGCCGCTCTGCGAGCAGTACTTGCAGTCCTCGGGGCAGGCGCCGGTCTTGATCGACAGCAAGGTGCTGACCTGCACGGCATTGGGGTCGAAGTGCCCCCGATGCACGCTATGCGCGCGGAACAGCAAATCGTTGAAAGGCAGCCGGAACAGGGCTTCGATTTCGTGGTTTTGCCAATCGTGGCGCAGGACGTTCATGAGGCCTCGTGACGGCGCTGCCGCGAAAGTGGCAGGAACCGGGTTTGTGACTAGACTGTAATTCGCGGGCGGCGGGGTAAGGGTATCCCGACACGGAGCATGGTTGCTCGTCGGCGGGCTATGGTAGTGGGCACCCCTGATATGTCAACCGCAATGTCGGCCAAGGTTTCCCAATGGACAAAATATGTACAGTTCTGCGTCCTGCCGGGCCTGTGCATTGTCTGCCGACGCGCCAGCTGCCGCGAGTTCGACCTCTGTTCCCACTGCGAAGGGACCTTGCTCCCGGTAGAACGCCCCTGCGCGACCTGCGCCCTGCCCCTGCCACCCGGTGATTACGCAAGCGCCCTGTGCGGCCGCTGCCTGGCCCGGCCCTGGCGCATGGCCCGGACGGTTGCGGCCTGTTCCTATGTCGAACCCGCCAGCTCGCTGATCAGCCGCTTCAAATACCAGGCCGCGCTGCAACATGGCGCGGTGCTCGGCGCCTTGTTACTCGAACGCCTGCGGCATGAATACCGGGACGTGGTGCTGCCGCGGCTGCTTGTCCCGGTTCCCCTGCACGCCTCACGCTTGCGTGAACGCGGCTTCAACCAGGCCTTGCTGCTGGCGCAACAACTTGGCGCGGCATTGAACATTCCGGTCGCGCCTACGCTACTCGAGCGAGTACGCCAGACGCCGGCTCAACAGGGCCTCAGCGCGCGCGAACGCAAGCAGAACCTGCGCGGGGCATTTCGCATGAGGGCAGACGCGGTGCACGACTACACATCGATCGCGCTGATCGACGATGTCGTGACGACGATGAGCACCGTACATGAAGTCGCGCGTGTGCTGCGGCGCGCGGGTTGCGGCGAGCTGGAGATCCATGTGTGGTGTCTTGCGCGCGCATGACCCCTCGGCTTGTAATCGCGGCTGACAGTGTATTTACTTGCGCTCCCGGTTTTCTCGGCTCCGCGCTATCTGGCTCCCTGTGATTTCCCTCCCGCGATGATCGACCTCGACTTCGACAAGCAGCACCTCTGGCATCCGTACACTTCGATGCAACAACCGCTGCCGGTGTATCCAGTCGTCGCTGCTGAGGGTGTCCGGCTGCAGCTCGAGAACGGCACCACGCTGATCGACGGCACGGCGTCGTGGTGGAGTGCGATACACGGTTATCGGCACCCGGTGCTCGACGCCGCGGTGAAGGCGCAGGTCGACAGGATGTCGCACGTCATGTTCGGCGGCATCACGCATGCGCCCGCGGTCGAACTTGGCAAGCTGCTGGTCGAGCTGACACCCGCGGGTCTCGAGACAGTGTTCTTTTGCGATTCGGGTTCGGTCAGTGTCGAAGTGGCGATCAAGATGGCGCTGCAGTACTGGATCAGCCTTGCGCAGCCGGCGAAGAGCAGGCTGCTGACCATCCGTAAGGGTTATCACGGCGACACCTTTGCCGCGATGGCGGTATGCGACCCTGTCACCGGGATGCACCACCTGTTCAGCAATGCGCTGCAGCAGCAGATCTTCGCAGGCGAACCGCGCACGCGTTTTGGCAGCGCCTGTGCCGGCGACGAACTCGCCGAACTGCGCGCTGCGCTGATGGAACATCGCGCAACGATTGCCGCGCTGATTCTCGAGCCGATCGTGCAGGGCGCGGGCCGTATGTTCTTTTATTCTGCCGATTTCCTGCGTGGCGTGCGCGCGCTCTGTGATGAATTCGACATACTGCTGATCGCAGATGAAATCGCGACCGGCTTCGGTCGCAGTGGAAAATTATTCGCCTGCGAACATGCAGGGATCGCACCGGACATCCTGTGCCTCGGCAAGGCATTGACTGGCGGTTACATGACACTCGCGGCAACGCTGTGCACGCGCAAGGTCAGCGCTGCGATTTCGCGGGATGGCGGCGTGTTCATGCATGGCCCCACCTTCATGGCCAATCCGCTGGCCTGCGCGGCAGCCGTGGCAAGCATCAGGCTCCTGCTCGAATCCGGCTGGCAGCAACGCGTCGCCGCACTCGAAGCGCAACTGCGGGAAGAACTGCAACCCTGTGCCAGTTTGCCGGGCGTGGCCGACGTGCGCGTGCTCGGCGCCATCGGCGTGGTCGAAATGCGCGAGCCGGTGGACATGGCGCAGGCGCAGCGCTTTTTCGTGCAGCGCGGCGTGTGGATCCGTCCCTTCGGCAAACTCGTCTACGTCATGCCGCCGTACATCACGAGCAGCGCGGAGCTCAGTCAGCTCACCGCCGCCATTCACGCATACGCAGCACTTCCGAGGTAACGATGGCTCTTGGCGCAACCATGTATGTGTTCAATGTCGATCTCGCCGATTC